>SHYW01000125.1 GCA_009692615.1 Deltaproteobacteria bacterium
AACGACGCACACACTTGGCCTATATCGAACCAACTCCAACAAGGTGGGGTTCCGCTATGGCCAGGTTTCTAACTTACGACCTCAACCCAACGCACTACCCTGACATAATCGCGTTGCTGTTAACATGACATATTGACGTTGCTACGACACGTAAAGTCGCGAAACAAAATCGCCGAGAGTAAAAACCACCGCAGCGCTTGACTCGCCATTCCGTAATCGTGATAGGAATAGTGCATGAAATATTTCGTCGGATGTTCGCTATGGCAGATTTGATCAAGATCAACGCCGGCTTCGCCACCGTCGGCCAAGGCGCCGGACCAATGATGGTGACCTGGAAAGCCGGACTATTTCAAAAACATGGACTCGATGTCCCGCGCCCGCCGGTGATGGGCGGCGCCCGCGGCGTTGTGCGCGGATTGCTGTCCGGCGAAATTCAATTTGGCAATTTAGCCGCTCCCGCTCCGCTCAGAGCGAATCTCAAAGGCGAAGCGGAC
The DNA here is from genome assembly GCA_009692615.1 of Deltaproteobacteria bacterium. Lineage (NCBI taxonomy): Bacteria > Pseudomonadati > Myxococcota > Myxococcia > Deltaproteobacteria bacterium. The sequence continues at coordinate 495 of SHYW01000125.1, forward strand.
GTGGTATTTTTAACCGGCGGCATCAATCAACAGTTTCTCGTCGGCCGGCCGGGAATCAGCAGTCGCCATGAATTAGCAGGCAAGAAAATCGGCACCGTGGCCGACGGCGGCATTGGCGACGCCTTGGTGAAGTTTGTCATCGCCAAACTGGCCGCCGCTGGAATCAGCGGGCTGCAAGAAGTGGCCATCGCCCATGGCGCCGAAGCGGAAATGGACGCGCTACTTAGCGGCAAAGTCGACGTCGTCGTCGGCACGCCGCCGGAATGCATTGACGCGGTGCGCCATGGCTGCAAATATTTGCTCGACTTCGCCGAGTACGGACTCAATTATGCGCTCGGCGGGATCGCCGGCCGGCGCGATTATATCGAAAAGAATCCCGAGATCACCCGCAAGTTCGTCAAGGCCTACGTCGAAGGCATGCACCGCTACCGCACCGACCGCGAATTCACCGTCGATGTCCAGGCCGATTATAGCGGCATCGCCGACCGCACCATCGCCGAAGAAACCTACGACCTCACCCAACCCGGCATGCCGCGGGCGCCCTATCCCGTTGTCGCCTCGCTCCAAACTCTGCTCGACTTCATGGCCAACGAATTACCCGAAGCCAAAGGCGCCGACGCGCGAAAATTCGTCGACGACCGCTATGTCCGGGAACTGGAAGATAGCGGCTTCATCGAATCATTGGGGTAAGTGCAACATGATCAAGTTTGGCTTCGTCTTCCTTTGCTGGTTGGCCATAGTTAAGCCAACGGTCGCGGCTACAAATGATGCTTTGCTCGACGCCGCCAAGCGCGAAGCTGAAGTGGTTTACTATGCGTCGATGAATCTCGGCGAAGCCAACGCGATCATCGGCGAGTTTGAGAAGCGTTACCCTTTTATCAAGGTCAAATTGAATCGCACCGGCAGCGAAAAGTTGCTAACCCGCATACTCACCGAGTTTCGCGCCAAGAAAACTTTCGCCGACGTGATTCAAACCGTCGAGTTCAGCATGCATATCTTGAATCGCAGCGGCGTCCTGGCACGCTACCTGCCGCAATCCAACGCTTCTTATCCCAGCCAATTTAAAGAAGAGGGATTTTGGACCACGGTTTATTACAACGCCTACGTTACCGCCTATAACAACAAGCTGGCGGCGAAAGCGAGTTTACCGAAAAACTATGACGATCTGCTCGACGTGAAATGGAAAGGCAAGCTCCTGATGGAGGGAACCAAAGCCGATTGGTTCGCCGGCATGCTGCAAATTCTCGGTCAGGAGCGCGGCATGAATTTTATGCGCGCCCTGGCCAAGCAGCAGCCCAGCCCACGCGAAGGCCACGAGTTGCTGGCGCAATTGGTCGCCGCCGGCGAGGGCGTTTTCGATATCAATATTCCAGTGTCGTCGGTGGAACGGATGAAAGAGCGCGGCGCGCCCATCGACTGGACCGCCCTCGGCCCAGTGCCGGCGATCATGGTCGGCGCCGGCTTGGCCACCGGCGCACCCCATGCCAACGCGGCGAAATTGTTTTTGGAGTTCGTACTCTCGCGTGAAGGGCAGAAGCTGATGCAGACGCCGGGGCGCCATATCGCGCGCAGCGACGTTGCCATGGAGCAAGCCGCCATGTTGAAAGAGTTAAAAATCGTCCCGGTCAACCCTGCGTTGGCGGAAAAACTCGACGAGTACGCTAAACAACAACGAGCGATTTTCGGCGGCTAATTGTATTGGTCCCATAAGTCTTATAAGTCCTAATTTTCGGAAGGAGAACCCCCATGCGCTTCATGTTTCTAAACCATTCAGCCCAACGCCATTCCGCTGAGCTCGAAGTTCACATCGCCAAGCTGCTCAAAAGCTACGCCTCGCCGGACACAACTTTTGAACTCGCCTATCCCGAAGATCTCGGCGGCGGCGCGGTCTTGAGCTTACTCGAAGAACGCAAGGCGCTCTCCGGCCTGCATCATATTTTGGAAACCCCGGCGTTGGTAAAAAAAGCCATCGAAGCCGAGCGCCAAGGCTTCGACGCGGTTATCCAGAGCAACACTTTCGATCCCGGCGTCGAAGCGAGCCGCTTGGCCGTGCGCATTCCGGTGATCGGTTTACTGCGCGCGTCGCTCCATTTTGCCGCCAGCATTTGCGACCGCTTCGGTTTGATCGTGCCGCTGGAAACCCACATGCCGCACACCATGCGGCTGGTGCAGACTTATGGCATGTCGTCCTTCGTCACCGGCATCCGCACCGTCGCGCTGTACGACACCGGCGATCTATCCGGCTACCATGACGTGGTTATCGAGCATACACTGAAGGTCGGTAAAGAACTGGTCGCCCAGGGCGCCCAAGCGATCATCCCGCTGGGCGGCAAGATTTATCCCTACGTCGTCACGCCGGAAGAATTGGAACCCCATCTCGGCGTGCCGGTGATCAATACCAAAGCGGTGGGTGTGAGCTACGCCGAGCTGATGGCGCGCAATAACATCAAACACAGCATCAAAGCCTATCCCTGCCCGACCGGCTTGGATCCCGACGCGGTGTCGAAGCGTTCCAAGTGATAACCGCGCCCGCGGGTGGCAATGGGTTTGAGCAATTATTATCAGCTGATTTGAATTTTTCGTGAGGAGAGCCGCAGACAATGATTATCGACAGCGACGGACATTTTTTTGAGACCGAAGAGATTTTCGACAATCACATGGAGCCGGCCCTGCGCAATTACCGGCCGCGGCTGCTCGGCGACGAACAGGGACATAACTTTTGGGTCGTCGACGGTCAGACCTCTTACAAACGGCCGACCATCAAAGGCGCCGGCGCGCCGGGAACCGCCGCCCCTCCGGGCAAAGCGTTGCAATCGGCGCGGCGCGCTTCGCCCGGCAGCCAAACGCTGAACAACATCAAAGAGCGCTTAGCCGACCTCGACCGCGAGCGGATCGACTTGCAGTTCATCTACCCAAGCTTTCTCTTGCATGCCAATGCCTGGCCCGACGGGATTTTGGGCAATGGCATTTGCCGCGCCTACAACACCTGGCTCAACGACGCTTGCAACCAAGCGCCCGACCGCTTGAAAGCCGTGGGCGTTGTGTCGCTGCTCGATCCTGAAGGCGCCGCCAAGGAAATCACTCGCCTGAGCGACATGGGCGTCAAAGCGGTGATGATCAACGGCACCGCCGGCGCGCGCCGACTCGATCATCCTGACCACGATGTTTTCTTCGCCGAATGCGACCGGGTCAAAATGCCGATCGCCGTGCACTTCAGCTTGCAGTTTCCTTACGTCGACACGTTGTTCGAGCATCATTTTCCCAACCGCGTGTTGGCCGGCATTTTTCCGATCATGGCCGGCCTCACCAGCGTGCTCTGCTCCGGCCTGCTCGACCGCTATAAGAATCTGAAATTCGCCTTTCTCGAAGGCGGCATCGGCTGGGTGCCGGCCCATGTCGAACGCATGGACGATCACTTTGACAATCCGCGCTACGGCGCCAAGGATCTGCTCAGCCATCCGCCCAGCGATTATTTGAAAACTGGCCGGCTGTTTTTCGGCTGCGAAGGCAACGAAGCGACGCTGCCCAAAATCATCGGCGAAGTCGGCGAAGATCAGTTCATGTTCTCCTCCGACTTTCCTCACGCCGATCGCACCGAAGGCACCGCCACGCTACTCAAGGATCGCAGTGATATCGCTGCGCCCGTGCGCCAGAAACTATTGGAAGACAACGCCCGTCATTTTTACGGTCTATAACGCCAAAACCCCAACCCACGGCTTCGTTGAACAATTGCCCGCGCCGGACCATCGTTGCGCTTGAGTTTTGCGACATTCCATGGTCCTTTTGAATTGAATGAAGGGGGCAACGTCTAAACGTTGAAAGGAGGTGAGATCATGAAAAACGCAATTAAAGTTATCGTAGCAGTGACGACTCTAGCTTTCGCAGGGGTGAGCTTCGGCCAAGCCAAGCCGGCGGTTCCAGCCACTCCCGCGGTTCCTTCGGCACCAGCCATGGACAAGAAAATGGACAAGATGGCCGAGAAGGTCACCGACAAAGTGGGCGACAAGGCCGAGGATATGACCAAGGGCAAGGCCAAAGGTAAAGCTAAGAAGGTAGTTAAAAAGACCGCCGAAAAAAGCAAGGATGTGATGGAAAAGAAAGACGGCGCGATGGAGAAGAAGACCAAGTAACCTCTCTCGCTCTCGTTCTTCAAAGGGGTAATCGAATCATCTATTGCCCCTTTTTTTGTTTCCGGCCAACTACCGATTGGACCGAACATCAGATTAATCATCCACTCACCGGGAAGGGGCAAGCCTGGAGCAGTGAAGCCACCCGACTGTGAAATCACAAAGTTTATTTTATCCGCGGCGCCAAACTATGAGGCTCCTCCCGATCGACTCCGTCGCACCGTAATCCAAGAATAGTTAGGGGCAGAGGCCCATTGGCTTCACTGCGGAGGGCTTGCCCCTTCCCGCCCGCCAACCGTCAAGCGCGAAATCTCGGCTGAGCGTCGTCACCAGTCTCCAGCTTGATTTCTCCCAGCGCGATACAATAGAATTTTTCTTAAACAGGAGTCGTCGATTGGCCGTGTCGAGAAGGAGGAGCGGAGATGGAGCTGCCGAAATGTCAGAAATGCAACAATGGGGTGTTGATTCCCCTATCGGATTACGGCCAAGAAGGCGCCTCCGTGATGTACAAAGCCTGGGCTTGTACCAATCCCGATTGCGGCTTTACCCTGCGTATCGATAAAGGCGAAGTCACCTACGGCAAACGTATCGAGCACAAACATTATTAACGCCTGCCGATCAGACCACCGTTGAACGGGTCGCCGACTACGTCATCGCGCCGCACTTACGCCGGCATGCTCTGATTGAAACTCAGAATCGCCCGGCCAAATAGCTCACAGCCTTTTTTCAGCGCCTCTAGACATTTCTGCTGCGCGACGGAATCCGTGGCATAGCGCTTGAGAATCTCCGGCGCGATCCACTCATGGCCTGCTTCTTCGGCGAGCAAAACGTCGCGGTAAATCGCCGCCGTGGTCGGATCGATGGCCGTCACCCGTTCGATAAACGACTTCGAGGTGCGCGGGAAAAATTCTTCATGGCCGAACTGCACGCTGGCGATCAACTCGCAGAGCGAACCTAACGAGGAATGAAAATCCCACAGCTCTTTTAACTCCGTCAGCGGGCTATTCCACAAAGCATCGGGATCGCCATTGAGTTCGCTAATCCGTTGGCGCAGGATCGTCGTATGTCTGAGTTCGTTGACGACGTACTCGGACATGGGCTGCTGCAAATCGAGATCGGGAATCTTCCCGACCCACGGCGCGGTTACTTCCGCCGCTTTGCGTTCCATCACCACGCCGAATTGCAAGCGGCGCAGCACCACGGCGGCGCTAAGCGGCTTCTCGGCGCCGTAACTTTTGCGCTCGGCGTTCATCTTCTCCCAGAACGCTTCGCGGGTGGCGACCAACTGATTGAGAAACTCTTCCGGCGTTAAAGTTTCCATAGCTCCCTCGATTCAACTCACCGCATGGTGATTGACTCCCGATTTCATTTAGGTTTAAACAATACAAGAAATTCGCCTGCGGTAAAAGCTCGCAACCGGCGCCGAACCGAGCCCGTTCAATAAACCCAAAATGGATTCCGCCCAAGCTAAAACCACCGTCGACAACCTTTACAAGGATGTCCACCAGCATTGGGACCGCACCATCAATCGCGGCGAGTTTATGACCCGGCTGCGTGAAGGAACGTTGCCGCTCGCTTGCTTGCGCCGTTTCTTTAAAGACTGGGGTCTCTTTTCGATTGAGGTCGTCGCCCTCAATGCAGTCTCTTACTACGTTCATCTGCCATTTTTCGTCGACAACTTCGATCTACTCGGGCCGCTGTGCGACAAAGTCGCCGAGGAATTGATTTCACCTAAACCGCCTGGCCATATTTTGATCCTGCTGGAAACAGCGAATGCGTTGGGCCTGTCCAAAGAGGAACTGTTCGAGCAACCAGCTTCCGCAGCCGGCCGCGCCATCAGCGACTATTGCCGGCGGGTTTTCCAAGATGGCTCGATCATCGAGTTGTGGGGCGCCCATGTCTACGAAGAAACCCTCGGCCACTGGTCCAAACAATGGGGCCAGGCGCTCGTCACTCACTACGGCATGAGTAAACGCCAGGCGATTTACTTCACCGAGCACGCCGAAGCCGACTTGGTGCAACATGCCGACCGCATGGGCCACGGACCGCTCAATCGCATGATCCTACAGCGCATCTTAGAACAGGGCCGAACCGCAAAGAAGTTGGGCTACGATCCGAAATATTGCGCCTACACCATGGTCGATTTGCAAGCGTTGATGGAACAACACGCGCTGGCCAATCCCTACCCGTCGTAAATTTCGCCGTATCAGCGAATCGACAATTTCGAATTAAGCGTAAAGATGCGAAGCCTTCGCGTACTCGCACTCGGTCTACTGCTACTTAGTTTCACTCAACTAAGCGTGGGTGCCGCCTTGCCCGGCAAATGGCAGATTCGCGCGCCGCTGCAAACCGCGCGCACCGAGGTCGCCGCCGCCGAGATTGGCGGCAAAATTTTTCTCATCGGCGGCTACGAAAAAAATGGCGATCTGGTGGAAGAATATGATCCCGCTAAAGATAGCTGGCGGCGGCGCGCCTCTTTGCCCAAACCGCTGCACCATATCGGCGCCGCCGCGGTTAACGACAAGATTTACGTCATCGGCGGCTACATCTCCGGCGTCGGACCGGTCGATACGGTCTACGAATACGATCCGGCCGCCGATCGATGGACCGGCAAAAAAGCGCTGCCAACGGCGCGCGGCGCATTAGCCGTCGGGATCATCGACGGCAAGATCTACGCTGTCGGCGGCGTCTCGACCAACGGCAAGAACACCAACGCCAACGAAGCTTACGATCCGGTAAAAGATAGCTGGGAAAAACGCGAGCCGCTACCGACGCCGCGCGATCATCACGCCATCGGCGTCGTCAACGGCAAACTCTACGCCATCGCCGGCCGCATCAACGGCAACCACGACCGCAGCGTCAGCGGCAATGAGGAATACGATCCGGTAAAAAACCTCTGGAGCACGCGCGCGCCGATCCCCAGCGTGCGCAGCGGCGTTGCCGCCGTGTCATTTAACGAAAAAATTTTCGTCTTCGGCGGCGAATATAGCCGCAAAACTCAAAACCAAGTCGAGTCCTACGACCCAGAAAAAAATCACTGGCAGCGTTGGTCGCCCATGCCCACCGCCCGCCACGGCCTCGGTGCGGCAGTCATCGGCAACTCGATCTACCTGATCTCTGGCGGCCCCAAACCGGGCGCGTCGTTTTCGTCGGTGAATGCAATGTTCACGCCGTGAAGAATTGAAACTCGAAGCGTAGGTCCGTACCCCTCGATACGCGACATCGGAAGGCCGCTACTCGGGGAATCGGATTTTATTTTCCGAATTCCCGAGTAGGTTTCGTAGAAACCGTATCGAGGGACATCGGCGTTTTTACCTCCGACCGCCCTGAGTAACACGAAGTGCGTAGCGAAGGGCTCCATGACCAAAACCTTCAAGCGATAAAGAAATGCAAAATTTTCTTTGGCAACCAATCGAGCCTACCGGGAAAATTTCCTGAGACAAATCCCACATGCCCGCCAAAATCAGGGAAATCCAAAGTCACTGAATCGGATACTTCTCCATCACGAGGCAGCGCGGATGCCGGCAAGAACGGATCGTTGCGCGCGTTGATCATAAGAGTTGGAATTTGAATGTGCTTGAGCCACGGCTTGCTGCTCGATCTTGTCCAGTAGTCGTCGGCATCTTTGAAACCGTGAATCGGCGCGGTGTAGAGATCGTCGATTTGACGAAACGTCAAACAGGTCAAAATCTCGGCGGGATCGATGTTCAAACCGTGCTGAGAAATTTTAGCCAGCATTTTTCGTTTCAACGAGCGCAGAAACCGGCGGGTATAAATCAATCGGCGATGGCCGAAGTCCAACACGCTCGCCGCCGCGGCCAAATCCACCGGCGCCGATACCGCCACGGCGCGTTCGACGATCGCGCCAGCCTCGCTGCCTGTTTCGCCGAGCCATTTCAAAAGCATATTGCCGCCGAGCGATACGCCGATGGCGTAAATTTCACTGCGCGGATCGCGCGCTTTCAGCCGGCGCAGGATCCAATCGATCTCGGCGGAATCGCCGGAATGATAGGCGCGCGGCAAGCGATTCATTGCACCGCTGCAGCCGCGAAAGTTGACCACGACGCAACGCCAACCTCGGCGGCTCGCAAACGCCAGTAAGCTGCGCGCGTAGTGGCTTTGCGACGAACCTTCAAGACCGTGAAACAACACCAGCAACTTCGCGCTGTCATGATTGGCATCGACAATATCCAAATCGATGAAATCGCCGTCGGGCGTCTCCCAGCGCTCGCGCCGATAGCTAATCGGATATTGCCCCGCCATCATGCGCGGGTAGATAGTTTGCAAGTCGCCGCCCGGCAACCACCACGGCGCGTGATAATCTCCACCGCTGTACGGTTTGCCGTTGCGTCCAGCACTCATCGCTTCGCGACAAACCTCAATCGACTTTGCGCCAAAGCGTCAGTTCGATCGGCTCCGCCAACAACGCCGGTGCCAGTTCGAAAATGCGCTGGATATGCGGCGCCGCCAAGTGATTGTTCATGTCACTCTCGCTAATCCAATTCTCGTGAAACAGGAATACCGAATCATCGTCTTTGGCGACGTGCATGTCGTAATTGATACAGCCTTTTTCCAGTCGTGTCGGCGCCAGTAACTTTTGCAACGCTTCATAGGCCTGCGTTTTGGTTTCCGGCTTGGCCTTGACGCACACCACCACGGTAACTTGCCCAGCTGACATATTCGAACTCCTTTCCGATCGCCGCTAATGTAGCACAAACCGCTCTTGAACCGACATCAAAGCGTTGTCACGCCGGCGCCGCCCTGTTACGCTTCGAGGCGATGACAGCCGATTCGATCACTGGCGCCGAAGCCGCCGTAGAAATGCTCAGACTGCACGGCGTCGAAATTATATTCGGCCTTTGCGGCGACACCAGCTTGCCGTTCTACGACGCTCTGGCGCGGTTGCCACACGGCATGCGCCATATTCTAGCCCGCGACGAGCGCTCGGCAGCCTACATGGCCGACGGCTACGCGCGGGTGTCTGGCAAAGTCGGCGTCTGCGAAGGACCGAGCGGCGGCGGCGTGACTTACATCATTCCCGGTCTCGCCGAAGCCAACGAATCTTCCGTGCCGCTCTTGTGCATCAACAGCGATATTTCCGTCGCCGCGCGCGGCCGTTACACGTTAACCGAGCTAGACATCGACGCGCTCATGCGGCCGGTGACCAAGTGGAACACCGTGCTCGATCGCGCCGAAAATCTGCCCCAAGCGTTTCGCGAAGCGTTCAAGCAAATCACTTCCGGGCGGCCCGGCGCGGCGCATATTGCACTACCGTTCGATGTCCAGAATGGTTCAGTAGCAAGCGCGGAAATTTATTGCGATCCAAAATTCGGTAGCTGTCCGGCGCAACGGATCGCCCCCGAAGTGAATTCAGTCGAAGCCGCCGCGCGCATACTTACTCATGCGCGCAATCCGGTGTTTATCTGCGGCGGCGGAGTCGTGATCTCACAAGCCGAGAGTGAACTCGTCCAACTCGCCGAACGGCTGTCGGCGCCGGTGGCGACCACCATCAGCGGCAAAGGCTCGATTGACGAACAGCATGCGCTCGCGGTCGGCGTGGTCGGCTCCAACGGCGGCACCCTTGAGACCCGCGCGATCATTGACCAAGCCAATCTAATTTTTTTCATCGGCTGCCGCGCCGGCTCGGTGACCAGCGAACGTTGGCGCCATCCCGCGAAGGGAGCGACCCAAGTGATTCATCTCGATGTCGATGCGGCAGTTCCCGGCAAGAATTATCCAGCAGACGCAGCGCTGATCGGCGATGCCAAACTCGGGCTAAAAATGTTGAATGAAGCGCTAGCCGCGACGCACCGACCGCTTGAAGCAAAAAATGTCGAAGTGGCAAAAGAACAAAAGTTCGCTAGATTCCAAGCGCTAGCCGAATCCAATGACACGCCGATCAAACCCGAACGCGTGGTCGCCGAACTCTCCCGCGCGCTGAATGACGATGCCATCATCGTCGCTGACGCGGGAACGCCTTGCCCATATTTCTCTGCGTACTATCAGGTGCGCGGCGGCGGCCGGAAATTTATTTCCAACCGCGCCCACGGCGCCCTCGGCTACTCGATGGCGGCGGCGATGGGTGCCCATTTCGCAAAGCCGAATGTCAAAGTCGTCTCGGTCATGGGCGACGGCAGCTTCGGCTTCACCTGCGGCGAGCTCGAAACCGCCGTGCGTTATCACCTGCCGGTGATGTTTATCGTCATCGCCAATGCCACCTACGGCTGGATCAAAGCCGGACAGCGCTCGGGTTACGGCCAACGTTATTTTTCCGTCGACTTCACCGTCACCGATCACGCCGCCGTCGCCGCCGCCTTCGGCGTCAAAAGCTGGCGCGTCACCGAACCGAACGAATTAGCGAAGGTGTTGAAAGAAGCGTTAGCGCACGACGGACCGACTCTAGTCGACATCGTCTGCCAGCCGTTGCAAGACGCGAAGGCGCCGGTCTCCGAATGGATCGCGTGAAAGAAGGCAACAGGCATTAGGCAACAGGCAATAGTTATGAAGCCCTTTTCCGTTCTGACTATTGCCTAATGCCTGTTGCCTATTGCCTTCTTCAGTTTTTCAGCCGCACTTTCGTGCCAAGATTGGCGCAATCCTCATCAGTCAACAATCCCGCGGCGCGGATGCCGTGGGCGGCGAGTTCTTCGTCGCGCTCTTGGGTGTCGCCGGTGACGCCGACGGCGCCGATGACGTCGCCCGCTTGATCGCGGATCAACATGCCGCCGCCTTCGGCAAAAATCTGATCGTCCGAGGCGCGAATTAAATACTGCATGAACAACGGCCGCTCTTCGGTGCGCATACGCACGAGCGATGACGAGCGGCCGAGAGCGAGCGCCGCGTAAGCTTTACCGTAGGCCATCTCGAAGCGCATCATCGCTGAGTCGTCTTCTTTTTGAAACGCTTTCACCTTGCAGCCCGGCTCGACGACGATCACACTCATTGGCCGGCAAGCCAACTCACGGCCGCGCGCGAAGATCGCTTCGATGATGCGATTGGCTTGTTCCCGCGTGATCATGCTCATGATGCCTCCTTCAGCGATCACTTCTTCTTGTACAAGCTGTCGATATACCCGCTCTGATCCAGTTCTCGAACAAAACTCATATCGACAAAGTCTTCCGGCTTAGCGGCCTTCGCCTTGGCATCGGTCTCGGCCAGCGGCTCTAAAATATTTCTGATTCCCTCCAGCGTCGGATATTGTTTCGTCGGCAGTTTCAGGTCCGCGCTGACATCGTCGTAGGTCTTCTCCATGATCTCTTTGTCCTGGGCGCCGAGATATTTGAGCAGCACGCGCATGCCGAACTCGCGATCGGTCTTGATCCGATGGACGGCGTCGATTTGCGATTTGACATACCTTTTGACCAGGTCGGGATTTTCCCGAATGAAGCGGCGCGTCGAAGCGACGCCGGTGCTCTGCGTCGGCAGGCTCACGGCCGCGAGCGTGTAGAAACCTTTTTTCTGGCCGACGAAACTATCCGGTGGGTTGAGCACCGCGGCGCGCACTCTGCCGGTCTCCAAGGCGGTCACGCGATCCGATGCGGTGCCGATTTGGATGATTGTGACGTCTTTCACCGGCGTCAGGCCGAGCTTTTTAAGCGCGACGCGCGCGACAAAATCGGCCTGGCCGCCGAAGGTCGAGACCGCGATGGCGCCGCCTCTGAGCTGCTCGGCGGTTTTAACTTCCGGCCGGCTCATGAGCCAGTAGTCGGCGATCACCGAACCGCCGGCGATCATCACCGAATCGGCGCCCCTCAAGCTGGCGCTGACGATCGGCGGGCCGGTGACCTGGCTGATCGGCGTCTCGCGCGATAACAGCGCCATCACAGCCGTCGTGCTGCCGCGGAAAAAGACCAGCTGAATGTCCAAACCGTTCTTGCTAAAAATCCCCGCCTCTTTGGCCATCCACGCCGGAAACTGCGCCGCACTGATGGAGCCATAGCCGACGGTCATTTTGCTGACTTGCGCTGAAACGCTGGAGCATGAAAAAAATATCCACACGGCCAACGCCAATATGCCTGTCTTCATAACTTTCGCTCGTCCTTCATATCCGCTGCGAAAACAGCTAGCATGGGTTGTCGGATGCGGTGATCGAAGGGAACCGCATCGTTGACAAGTTGCCATCGATCGATGCGCTTCGCGGACTCCATCCTACGGATCTCTGCGCCGAACTCTGCGTTCTCCGTGTCTCTGCGGTGAATGATTCGGAAAAAACTAATAAACGCGCGCGACAGTTTAGCGAAACAGCACCGCCGCCAGTTCCGAACGAAACTGATCCGTCAACGGATCTTCCGGGCCCAACACTTCGAAGACTTGCACCATCGCCTTGCGCGCGCCGTCGTCTTTGAATTTGCGGTCGGCTTTGACGATGGCAAGAAACTCGATCAAAGCTTCTTGATACTTTTCCACCCCGGCCAAACTTTGCGCCAGCTCGAAGCGCGCTTCCATGTCCTTGGGATCGGCTTTGATTTTCTCTCTTAATACAGACTCGTTGGCCGAAGCGCCGGCTTGCAAATTGATCCGCGCCAGCAAACGATCCGCTTCCTTGCGCTCGGCGGCGATCAACGGAATTCGCTCTAGATAATTCATCGCCCCATCGCGGTCGCCGCCGATCATCGCCAAGCGGCCCAGACCCAAGAGCGCTTTACCGTGATTGGCATCGCCCGCTAAGATCGCTTGATAGACCGCTTTCGCCTCGTCGACTTTACCTTCGGCCTCGAGTTCGGCGGCTGCCAGCGCTTCTTTGTCCGCCGACGACGGCAAAAATTTGGTTAAGAATTCGCGCAACGTCGGTTCCGGCAAGGCGCCAGTGAACTCCGACGCCAGATCGCCGTCACGAAATAATTTCACCGCGGGAATGCCTTGGATGCCGAAGGCGGTGGCCAGCTGCGGATTTTCGTCGACGTTGACTTTGGCGAGGATAAATCCGCCGGCGTACTCACCGGCCAATTTTTCCAACACCGGGCCCAACACTTTGCACGGCCCGCACCACTCCGCCCAGAAATCCACCAGCACCGGCACTTCCGTGGAGCGCGCCAATACTTCCGCTTCGAAACTTTCTTCGGTAACGTCAACTGTCCATTGGTTCATCGACAATTTACTTCCTTAACTCGCGGGATTTTGAAAATAACGGCAACTATTTTTTTGCGACGATCGCCTTGGCGAGATTGCGCACCTTGGCCGCCGCCGGCCGCATGGCGTAAACCGTCGCTTCGGTGATCTCATCCTCCGACGCGCCGCACTCCCGGGCCTTGTTCAAATGCAGCGTCGCGCCATCCTCGTATCCGATGGAAATGCAGACCGCGAAGAAAATCAGCTGCGCGGTCTTGGGATCGAGGGATCCTTCTTTATATTTCACATTGAAAAATTCTTTATCGACAGTCATCTTTCCTCCTAATTTTTTGCGCTCTTTGCGTTTTTTGCGGTTAATTCTTCTCCTCCTCTTTCCTCACCCGCATGCGGGGGAGGATGAAGGAGGCTCTGTGATCTCTGTGAACTCTGTGGTGAGAAATCTTTTTCAACAATCCCTAAACACCCTACTTTTTGAACGCCGCCGGATCGAACGCCGCGCCGTTGAGCGTATATTCACTTTTCACTTCGGTCGGCCGGCGAATGGTTTGGATCACGTAGCAGCCCGCTTCGGCGTTGCGAATGACTTTGGCGATTTTCTCCGGCGCTTCACTGGATGTAATCTCGCAGCGCGTTTCCACGCCCAAGCCCTCCGCCTGCACGGTTTCGCGCAGCACCGAGCCTTCGTTCTTAAAGCGCGCGGTGACGAACACTTTGGCCTTGTCGATGTGGGTCTTGAGCATTTCCCCGTACCGGGAAATTTGTGTCAGTAGTCAAAAGCCCACCGACAAACCGAAGTAAGCCAGCGGCGGCGGCGCGCTATTATCGCCGCCGATCCGTTCGCCTTCGTCGCAATAGACGGTGAAGCCGCGAGCGTGGCCTTCCTTGCGCAAACGCGCCAAAGTCTCGGCGTCGGCCTCAAGGACGATTTCCCGTTTCACTTGCATGTCGTCGGCCATGTTTTCTCCTTTAGGAACCTCTGAACAACTGCCCTGGAAGCAGGGCAGCGGAGGATAGATCGTTTTTTTCGTAATGAGTTACAGTTTTTGCGAAGTTATATCAGATTACATTTTGCTCTCGTGGTTAATAGGGTCCTTAGTTTTGCCTCGATTTGCC
>SHYW01000126.1 GCA_009692615.1 Deltaproteobacteria bacterium
GTGCGGCCTCAACCACGGTGATCTCGCTGCGATATACTCGTTGAATTACGTCTAGTCGTTTCTCGTCTTTCATTGTCAGGGTTGTCATCCTTCCACCCTGACATAATTACGTTGCCGTTAACCCCTGACATAATCACTTTGCTGCAACAATAAGAATTTAATTAATTGACCCGCGCCGCGTAAATCGGCTATCTCTGGCAAATGATCGGCGAGTTTTAACGGAGGTGAGCCATGGTGCGCAATCGATTGCTATTAGCGGTCGGTGTCATTAGTTCTTTCAGCGCGAGTTTACCGGCCGGTGCCGCCGAGCAATCTGCGCTGCGCAAAATTCGCGTCGCCATCACTTCCATCTCCGGCTCCATGGTTCCACCCTGGGCGGCGAACGAAGCCGGCATCTTCAAAAAATACGGTCTGCAAGTCGAAGTCATCGCCACGCCGAGCGGCATCCAAGGCACCAATGCGTTGATCGCCAACGAGGTTTCTTTTCTGCAGATCGCCGGCAGCACCACCACCGGCGCCGCCGTTGGCGGCGCCGATTTAAAAATCGTCGCGACCATGACCGCAACGTTGGTTTTGAACTTGGCGGTGCGGCCGGAAATAGAGAAGCCCGAACAGCTGCGCGGCAAGAGCATCGGCATCAGCCGCTTCGGAACGTCGCTCCACAGCGGCGCGCGCTTGGCGGCGAAACATTATGGTCTGGAACCGGGAAGAGACGTGAACATCGTCGAGATCGGCGCCGGCGATTGGATCGTCGGCGCCATGCAGGGAAATCGCGTGCAGGCCGGCGTGTTCGGCTATCCGGTCACCAGCCGGGCGGTCAAGCTCGGCAACCGCGTGATGCTGCATCTGCCGTCGCTCAACATTCCCTACGCCTCCACTGGCGTCTCCACCCGCGGCGACATCATCCGCGACGATCCAGATCTGGTGCGCCGCTATCTGTCGGCGCAGATCGAAGCGATCGCGCTGATGAAACGCGACCGGCCCTTCGCCATGAAAGTTTTGTCGAAGTACTTGCGCACCAACGATATGGACCTGCTCAATGAGTCCTACGATATTCAGATCGCCAAATACATGCAGAAAACGCCGCTGCCAACCGCTGAAGCTGTGCGATCAGTTCTTGAAGAACTGACAGACCGAAATCCCAAGGCCAAAGACCTCGACCCCAATAAATTCTTCGACGACCGCTTCGTGCGCCAGTTGCAGGCGGGAGATTTTATCGAGGCGCTGTATCGGTAAATGTGGGAAGGGCAACCACGGGGGTTGCCCCTACAAGTCCGATTTCTTTTTTGCGTTCTTTGCGGTTAACACTCCGAATCCGAAAGGGCCGGTCACGACCGGCCCCTACTCTGCGATCTCTGTGGTGAGTTCCGATCTTCTCTTAAGCCCGAGGCCGCTCAGTTAAGCGTTACGTAACGCTCTAAGCGCGCCACTTCTTTCTTGTCCACATATTTGCCGATCTCTTTGCGGAACTGTTCGATGTTGGCGTAAGGCCGGTACTCTTTGAACTCGCGCAGCATGCGCTTGCCGGCGCCGGGAATCGACAAAATATCTTCGTCGCTGGCGGAATTCAGCGCCACCGGCACGAACACATACTGTTCCAGACGGGCGATTTCTTTGCCATCGACATACTTACCGATCTCCTTGCGAAACTGGCCAAGATTTTTGTACGGCCGATACTCGCGAAATTCGCGCACCATGCGGCTGCCGGTACCGGGAATCAGCAGGATTTCTTCGTTGCTGGCGCTGTTGAGATTGATCTGCACGAACACTCTAGTATAAAGCTCGGCCAGTTGATCCTTGTTCAAACTCTTCGCCAACAGCACGTGTAAATCCGTCATCTGCAGAAACGGCCGCTGCTCCAAGATACTTTTGACAATTGCCGCATTCATATGCGGCAGCGCGAGCAAATCTTTCTCGCTGGCCAAATCGGGATTGACCAACTGGGACGTACCGACTTGGCTTCGACCGAAGCCGACGAAACTACCCATCAGCACCAAGGCCGTGATGAGCAGGATCGCGAATCTATTTTTTTGCAGCATACGATTCTCCTTGTTGTTGCGCTCGCCGGGGAAATTTATACAGGTACGCCAAGCCGATCAAGCCCAGCTGAATCATCGCGCCGGGCGCCAACAGCGGCGGCGCCTTGGCGCGAATCGCTTCCCAAAACAGCGCCCAACCGCGCAGCGATGGATTACCTTCTAGTTTGAATTCTGCGGCGCCCTGAAAGTGAAAATAAATCCCCACCGCGCCGCTGGCGATGAACGCGGCCATCAGCCAGCGCAGAAACCGCGTGCTGACACGATCGCCGCGCCAGTAGTGCCAAACGATGGCGGGCACCGCCGCGCCGAGCAGGACCAGCGGAATCCACTGGCGGATTTCTTCCGTGTGCTTGAGCAAGATCAGTTCCACCCCGCTGCCGATCATTCCCAACAGCAACGCGGCGAAAAGAATTTTTCTGACTACCGCGAAAACCGGATCGTTATGGTTGGACTTAACCTTCATATCGTCAGCTTTTTCGTTCGATGCCGTTGTTAATGGCATTACTTCACATTCCCAAAGCCAATAAAAAATCAGCCGCCGATTCTACAAATTCGGAAGCGGTGCGGCAAAATCACCGGCTTTGCCTGGCGTTTCACTGGCCCGCGCTTGGCCCGCCGCTTGCGGAACGTCATAGACGATAAACAAATCATAAATCTTTTCATTTAGGAGGAAACCATGAACCGACATCTTTTCCAAGGCATCGTCGCCGGAACACTGTTCGCTATACCGATCGTCTGGATCGCCGCCATGGATGCCATTGCCGAGGGTAATGCCCTAGCGATTCTTGCCTGCACGGTGTTCGGCGTCGCCGCCGGCCTGTGCATCGGCAGCTTGATCGCCGCCAACTTCGCCATGCTCGCTCTTGAAGAAAAAGAGCCTGAGGTTGTGCACCATCGAGTCGACGCCCACGCGTGAGCGGCATTATCTGTCCTATCCCTGCCGTCACTTATTAGGCCGTGCGTTGTCGCTCGGGCTTGCTGGGTAGTGTTGTCATGAGCTTGCCACTGTCAGCGTACTCGGCAGCCGTCTGGCAGTTTGGGGTCCGCAACGGATGTGTTTAGCTACCTGGGGGATAATCCCTAGCTCCCATGCCGCAGACCCGCCCCGCTTCCGTGCTGATTCACCGCAAACCAATTTTGCCAATTTACCCAGTCATTCCATTGGTTATTCCAAGCGGATGATTTTCCTTGTCAGTTCACTCTCAGTACTCGATAATGTGGCTTTGGAAAGAGGTACCCATGACCACCAAATCGATCCGTCTGAACAGTCTAATCTTCCTGCTGGCAGCAATGCTGGCGAGCGCCACCGGAGCCTTGGCCCAGATCAACGAAGCGCCATTTATCTTGGGTGTGTTGCCCAACGTCAGCGCGCGGGTGATCTTTGCCAATTATCAGCCGGCGCATAGCTATTTCGAACGCGAACTCAAGCGCAAGGTCGAGATCGCCACGGCGCCGGATTTTTGCCTTTTTCATGAGGCGACCCTGCGCGGCGATTATCATATGGTAGTCACCGCGGCCAACTTGGGACGGGTCGCGCAACTGGATGGCAAATGGGAACCCGTCGCCATTTACGAGCCGGCGATTCCAGCGCTTCTGGTCACCGACGCCGGCAATAGCAGCGCCGCG
The DNA here is from genome assembly GCA_009692615.1 of Deltaproteobacteria bacterium. Lineage (NCBI taxonomy): Bacteria > Pseudomonadati > Myxococcota > Myxococcia > Deltaproteobacteria bacterium. The sequence continues at coordinate 3,666 of SHYW01000126.1, forward strand.
GTGGAGCAGTTGCGCGGTAAAACGTTGGCGGTCGCCAACCCTCAGTCGCTGGTGGTGTTGAGAGGCCTGCAATGGCTGCGCGAGCAAGGCTTGCAAGAGGGACGCGACTTTAAAATGGCGCGGGCCAGTAACGACGACAGCTTAGGGGCGATGATCCGCTCAGGCGAGGCGCCGATGGCGATGATGAGCATGGGCGAATTCCGCCAAATCGCCGAGGAGGTTCGCAAATCTTTAAAGATCGCGACCGAGATTGCCAAGGTGCCGGGCTTTCTCGTGATCGTTAACCCCAAACTCGACAGCGCGGAAAAACGCCGGCTCCAGGCGCAAGTGCTGCGGCTGCCGCAGGATGCCGACGGTAAGAAGTTTTTTTCTCTATCTGGCGTCAACAACATCCGCGAAGTAAGCCGGGGCGAACTCGAATCCCTCGATCCGTTCGTCGCTCCGACCCGTGCTGGACTAGCGGCCGCCAAGTAGCGGCTCATGTGGCAACGGCTGAGCTTTCGCACCAAGCTGGTGCTCGCTGGCGAGTTGGTGCTGCTGACGGCGATTGTTCTGTTGACCTGGAACAGCGTCGATCTCATCGATAGCCATATCCTCGGTCAATTTCAGAGCCGCGCTAAACAAGACCAACCGATGTTCAACGCCGCCCTAGCGGGGCCGATGGCGCAACGCGACTACGCCACCGTGCAGGCGATCCTGCGGGAATCCCGCGCCGCGCAGGGGTTCAGTTATTTAATCGTTTACGACAACGCCCGGCGCGTGCTGGCCCATGAGGGCTGGCAACCCGCCGAGCCGATGCCCGACGCCGCCGCGCCCCAACCTTCGGTCAGCGCCGATGGCACCAAGCGGTTTGATTTCGACATGCCGCTTACTTTGGCAGGACAGCCCCTCGGCCATCTGAAATATGGGCTCGCGGCCACGGCCATCGACGAGGCACGCGCGCATCTGCTGACCCGTACCATCGCTTTCGGCAGCGTCGGGCTGATCCTGTTTTCACTTCTGTTAGCCGCGGTCGCTTACTATCTCACCAAACCGCTTGCCCAACTGACCGCGGCGAGCCGGCAAATTCACGCCGGCAACTACGATGTCCAGTTAATTTCATCAGGGAAAGACGATATCGGCGCGCTCACCGAGGACTTTCGCGACATGGCCGCCGAGATCAAACGGCGCGTCGACGAGTTGACCGAAAGCGAGGCGCTCCAGCGGCGCTACCTGGCGCAAGCGGAACTGCGCCAAGCTGAACTTGAAGTGGCGCGCCAGCGGGCCGAGGTCGCGCACCAAGCGAAATCCAATTTCCTCGCCAACATGAGCCATGAGATTCGCACGCCGATGAACGGCGTGGTCGGCATGACCGACTTACTGTTTCGTACGCGCCTCAACCCGGTGCAACAGGAGTATGTCGAAACCATTCGCTTGAGCGGCGAAAGTTTACTCACCGTGATCAACGACATTCTAGATTTTTCTAAAATCGAGTCGGGCAACCTGGAACTGGAAGCGCATCCCTTCGAGCCAGCGCGCTGCATCGAAGAGGTTTTCACCATCGTCGGCACCGCGGCGCAACAAAAAAACCTCGACCTGCTCTACCAAGTCGACGATGACGTGCCCGCTTGCCTGGTCGCCGACGCCACGCGGCTGCGCCAGATCCTCGTCAATCTGGTCGGCAACGCCATCAAGTTCACCGCCACCGGTGATATCTTCATCCACGTAGCCCGGCGTGACCGCAGCAGGAATGGTGCAATGATCGAGTTTTCGGTGCGCGACACCGGCATCGGCATCGCGGCGGAAAAGCAACAGGAGCTGTTTCAACCGTTTTTTCAGGCCGACGCCAGCACCGCTCGGCGCTACGGCGGCACGGGTCTGGGCTTGGCGATTAGTAAGAACCTGGCGACGATGATGGGCGGCACCATCGGCGTCGAAAGCACGCCGGGTGCAGGCTCGACATTTCGTTTTACCATTCAGTCTGCATTGGCGCCCGTGCGGCCCACGAGTCTGGCAGCCACCGCAAAGGTTTCTTTCCACGGCAAACGGGCATTACTCGTCGATGACAACCCAACCGCCTTGGAAATACTGAGCAACTGGTGCCGCCGTTGGGGCTTGGACTGCGCAGCAGCCGCCGGCGCCGGAGATGCGCCTCGAACCGGGTGGCATTTTGATTTTGCTCGGCAACGACGCGAGCATTCAGAATTTCATGACTCTGTGCGCCGGCACCCGCCATCTGCGTCGCGAAGGAGCATTTCTAATCGCCGGCGGCGGCGAAGTCGGCCGCAAGGTCGCCGAGCTTTTGACCGATGCCGGCGAAGAGACATTTATCATCGACGCTCACCCTGGCCCCGGCGTGAACCTCGTCGGCAACGTCGTCGACACGCAGATTCTCAAACAAGCCGGAGTTGCGAACGTGCAAGCGGTGATCCTCGCGCTCAGCGCCGACTCGACGACCTTGTTCAGCACCGTCATCGTCAAAGACCTGGCGCCCGACGTGCCGGTGATCGCGCGCGTCAACCGCGCCGAAAACATCGAAAGAATTTACGCCGCCGGCGCCGACTTCGCGCTGTTGATCAGCCAAGTGTCGGGGCAGCTACTCGCCTGGCGCTTGCTCGGCAAAGAATCGGTCGCCGTCGATCCCGAACTGCGCGTGGTCAAAGTATCGACCCGCGGCCTGGAAAAGTTTCATCCCAAGCACAGCGACCTGCGCGACCAAACCGGCTGCACCGTGGTCGCCGTCGAACGGGGCGAAGAGTTGCTGGTGGAATTTCCCGCGGAATTCAAATTCGCCGCCAACGACGCCGTCTACATTTGCGGCAGCGCCGAAGCCGCGCAAAAATTCTACCAACTGTTTCCGCAGGAATAGGATCGGATGGTTTAACCGCACCCTTCGACGGTACTCAGGGCGATCGGGACGCAAAGTACGCATAGAAAGAAGATTCGGATTCGGATACTCCTCTCGCAGAGACGCAAAAGCACTAAGTTCGGAAGAACAAATAACAGTTCTCAAACCATTTCACTTGCTCTTATCCGACCTTGGCGTCTTTGCAGGAGATATTCCGAGAATGACCGGTGCGCGAAGCGCACCCTACGAAAACCTTCGTGCCCTTCGTACTACTATCCATGATAATTTTCGTGCCTTGCGCAAACTTTCTATGTAGCCGATCCGAAGGGCGACCAGCCGGTCGCCCCTACATCCCTTTTGTGGCCTTTGCGTTCTTTGCGGCCAATCTTCTTTGGTTGCTGCTTTGCCGCGATAGGCCCTTGGTGATTACTTCCTCCGAGACTCAACTCCCCGGCGACAACATCGGCCGCAGCTTCTCTTTCAACTTGGCCGGCATCGACAGGCCGTCGACGATCATGCCGTGCAGTTGCGCACCGGAGATCGGACCGAGGGACAACTTGATTTTCTCGGCCTCGGCGAGAAATTCCGGATCGCGTAGCGCTCTATGGAATGCCTCTTCCAACCCTCGCACGCGTGCCGGCGGCACACCCGGCGGCAGCGCGTAGGGACGCGCGTAGCTATTCGGTTTGATTAGGCCCATTCTAAACAACTGCTTTTCGTCCTCATTGCGCGCGAACCGATAGATCGACGGAACATTTTTCTGCGGCAAATCAGTCAGCGGCTCCTCGACCCACTGCGAGAGAATCTGCCACTCGCCGGTTTCGAACTCTTTAAAATTAGTCACCCGCAGCGATTCCCAGCCGGTCACCACGCTATCCACTTCGCCGGACTTCATCGCCAGCCGAATTTCCGCGGTGCCTTTGAAGCCGTTGACGACTTTCACGTTCGCGCCGAAGACTTCGCGCATCAGCATGGCGGCATGTTGAATCCCGGTATTCGGCACGGCGCCAATCACAACTTGTTTACCACCGGAAATAAAGTCTTCCATCTTGTTGATGCCCGGCTTCTTGGTCACCACCATGATATACTTAAAAAAATCCGGCGCGCCGATGTAGTTGAACTTGGCGAGATCGAACTGCACCGACCTCGAGCCATAAATTTGCGACGGCACGATGCCGCCGTCAAAGCTATTGATCAGAGTGCCATCCTTCGGCGCCTGGTTGTAAGTGTAGTTGGCCGAGATCATCGTGCCGGCGCCGGGCATATTGTTGACGAGAATATTCGGGTTGCCCGGAATATATTTGCCCAAGTGACGCGAAAGCACGCGCGCGTAGGTGTCAAAGCCGCCGCCCGCCGAGTGGCCGACGAGAAGCGTCACCGTCTTGCCTCGATAAAAGTTGGCGACCGCCGTTTCGTCGTAACCGGCTTCGCCGCCGATCGCCGCGCGGCCGATTGTCCCGATCGTCATAACGGCGATCAACGTCGCTGCAATTCGTTTCATGACATTCTCCGAACTTCGCTCTCGCGGCATCCTATACCGACAATTTCTCGATCAAGTTTTGCGAATCCATCACCACGCCGAAGTGCTTGTCGAAATTGCTCAGCGTCGCCTCCTGCTCTTGCGGCGAGAACGAAGCGTTGCAGTCCGACAGGAACAACACTTTGAAGTCGCGCATCGCGCCATCGCGCGCCGTGCTATCGCAGCAGACATTGGTCGCCACACCGGCGATCGCGATCGTATCGCGCCCGAGGGCGCGCAGCAAGTTTTCCAGTTGCGTGCCGTAGAAACCGCTGTAGCGGAATTTCTTGACGAGAATATCGTCCGCGCTTGGCTTCACCGGTTCATAAATCTCCGCTCCCGGACTGCCCTCGAAGTTGCTCCACTCATCGTCCGCGTCGTGGGTCTGCGGCTTGATGTCGGCGAAGATCCCGACGTCGGCCAAGTCTTTGCGCTTGGTGGTGTGAAGATAGACGACGGGAATTTTCTCGCCATGGCAGAAATCCAGCAGCCTACGAATCTTTGGGACAATGTCCTCCGACGACGGCAAATAGCGCGCGCCCCGCGGGTGTACCCAGATGTTTTGCATGTCGACGACGATCAGCGCGGTATTCTGGTTCGTGATCGGCCAGCGATCCGCCGGCCGAGATTGCGTCCTATTCATTGAGCGCCTCCTCGAATGGATGACTGATAATACGGCCGTCACGCCAATGTCAATGAACATCGGCTCAAGATTGGCGTCGGTAACAAGCCCTGCTATACAAAAGCGGTCATGAAGACGAGAGCCGCCACTTGGCTATTAGCCTGGCTTCTGGTTAATCCGACCTGCTTTGCCGCTGCCCAGGAAAAGGTTCGCGTCGCGGTGTCGAATTTTTCCGCATCGTACATTCCCATCGTTCTCGCCAACAAGCGCGGCTATTACACTGAAGAAGGCATGGGCGTCGAAATTATTTTAATCGCTGGACTCTCTGGAACCCGTGCGTTGATCGGCAACAGCGTCGAGTTCGGTTCGGCGAGCAATCCCACCGCCGCGGTGCAAGGCGCCAAGTTAAAAATCCTCATGGTCTTCAACGACAAACCGCCGGGCGGCTTCATGGCCCAGCCGGGATTCAAGAGCGTCGCCGAACTACGCGGCAAACGCGTCGGCGGGTCTACCGTCGGAAGTTTAGACTACGGCTGGTTGAAAGAAGTGTTGCGAAGTTCGGCTTGCAGATCGAGAAGGACGTGAACTTCGTGCCGGTGGGCTCGACCAGCTCGCGTTACGTCGCCCTGCGCGCCGGCAGCATCGACGCGGCGTCGCTCAGTCCGCCGTCGAGTCTACTGGCGCAAGCAGCGGGCTATCCGACGCTGTTTCAATTCGCCGATCACTTGGAAGACATCCAAGCCTCCATCGTCGCCACCGACGAGCGGCTCGCGCGCCAAAGTAATTTAGTGCGCCGCTTCATGCGCGCCACGGTCAAAGGCCAGCGCTTGTATCAGGCCAATCGCCAAGAGAGCATCACCGCGGTGATGGAGTTCACCCGCCAAAAAGATCGCGACTTAATGTCGCGCGTCTACGACGACCACATGAAAACCATCGCCCGCGACGGCACCATCCCTGAACGGCTACAGCGCATCGTCATCGAACGCAGCAAGCGCTTCACCAACGTCACCCGCGAAATCCCGCCTGAAGAGATCTTCGATTTTTCCTTCCTGCGTAACGCCCAGGCGGAAGTCACCCAGAGCGGCTGGAAGCCGTAGGATACGAAAGGCTGATCTCACCACGAAGGACACGAAGAGCACGAAGGTTCGGATTCTTTTTTTGCGTACTTTGCGTTCTTTGCGGTTAAATCTCCGAATCCGAACCAAGGCCGGTCTCGACCGGCCCCTACAGATAGCCGGCCTCTTTGTACGCTCTGATCGCGCCCGGATGTAGCGGCACGGCGCCGAACTCGAAGGCGGCGGCGCCTTGGCCGCGCAGCGGTTCAAACAAATCTTTCAATCCTTTGAACAGCGGATTCATACGCGGCAGCGCATCGAAATTATCGACGATGGTTTTCGTCATATCGTAGACAACCTGCTCCGAAATTCGTTCATGTGTAACGACGACGTTGATCACGCCGACTTGGGTAATATCATCCGTGACCCCGCGGAAAGCATTTTTTTCCACCTTGACCGGGCGATAGAACGGCACGTTGGCGAGCACCTTGTCCATCTGGCCCAGGCCGAACGGTATCACCCGAATGTCGGCGCGCTGGCTCAAGTCGGTCAAGACTTTATTGGGAATCGGCGGATGAAACTGCACGTCGATCTTGCCGGCGACCAGCGCTTCGGCGCCATCGACGAAACTCATATACGCCGGCGTGAAGCTGTCGAAAGAAATTCCCAGCACATCGAAGATCGTGTGCACATGCTGCTCCATGCCGCTGCCCTTGGCGCCGACGGCGATGCGTTTGCCTTTGAAGTCCGCCACCGATTGGATCGGCGTGCCGGCAAGTTTAACCCAACACATGGGCCCGGCATTGGCCGGCGCAACCATGCGGATGGCGATATTTTTTTTGAACGGCGCGGTGGCATTTTTCGCCCGGCCGATCCAATTGGACGCCATGAAGCCGAACTCCAACTCGCCCGCGTCGAGCTGCTCGGCGTTGTGAATGCTGGCGTCGCTAGTGTGGACGACGCACTTATCCGCGTCAGCGCGCCCGCGATTATAAAGTTCCGCGAACGCCTGACCCTGTGTGTAGAATGTCCCGCCGAGTTCTGAAGTGCCGATCCGTGTCGCCATTTTTTCTGCCTCCCGTTTAGAACTGCTCTGCTACTTATCCCAACTTCGCGCCACGCTGCAAATCGCCGTTAAAGAATTCATCCGAGCCGCCGATACAATTGAAAATACATTTTGCCACGCGAAAGCCAATCGAAAATCTATGTTCGTCGAAAAATGGATGACCCCGGACCCGGTCACGGTGCGGCCTGACGATACGATCTCGTCGGTCGCGCTGGAAATGAACCAGCGAAAACTTCGCCATTTTCCGGTGTGCGAACCGACTCGCAGCGGCGCCCGCATGGTAGGCATCGTCGCCAAGTACGACATCGCCCGTGGCTTTCCCAACGATCTCAACCCATTCTCGGTCGAAGTTAGCGAGGAGTCGGTGCCCAAACCGGTGTCGAGCGTCATGACCAAGAAAGTCATTACCGTAACCCCGGACTGTCCGATCGAAGAAGCCGCCCGCTTGCTGCGTAGCAATCGGATCGGCTCGCTGCCGGTGCTGCGTGACACTCAGATGATCGGCATCATCACCGAACCTGATTTATTCGAAGCGTTCATCAGCATGACCGCGGCCAAGAGCGGCGGCACGCGGATTTTTATCGAACCCGATTTCAACGACAGTCCGGTTCCCGTCGTGTTGAATTTTTGCCGCAAGAATCGCGTCGATATACTCAGTATGATGGCTTTCCACGAAAACCGTCTGCGCTGCCGCGACATGACGATCTTCCGCTTTGACGGACGTTTGCCATCAGGATTTGTCGCGGAGATGGCCGCGCTCGGTTACCGCGTCGTCAGTGTCGGCAGCTGAACTAATTTGTTGCAAAGAAATCCACGTTCACAAGAAGACCAAAAACGGAATCTGTAGGGGCAAGGCGTGCCTTGCCCTCTCACGCGACCCGGACGAATGCCATTCCCCCCACAAACCCGCTTCCCATTTTGCGCCCTTTGCGCTTTTTGCGGTAAAATTTTCGAATCCGAATCCCCCCCACCCGCGATCTGCTTGACGCCGCGCCAGTTCCTGTAATAGCGTTCGAAGAACGGCGCGATTTCCGTTCAGCGTGCTACCAAATTTGAAAATTCAGGAGGACATTCCATGGCAATTATCGATTTAGACTCCCATTTGCGCGACGGCTGGCTGCTCGACGAAATTTATCAGCTGCCCGAGCCCTACGCGAAGTACTCGCCCAAACGGATCGGCGACGGCAAGTTTTTCTACTCGAAGTTCGAGCACAACCTATCGCCGATGGAAGATCCGGTGGCGAACGCGAATTTCAAGAAGCCGGTGACCCATCAGACTTTTTATAACCCCGAAGCCAACCAACGCGGCAATGAAGTCATGCGCTGGCAGCAGGGCGGCTACGACATGGACTATCGGATGAAAGACAACGCCCGCGAAGGCGTCGACGTGCAGTTGATGTTCCCGACCTCGATCGATATTCCGTCGCAGAATCCCGGCGAGCTGGGCGCGGTGGTGGCGCGCAGTTATAACAACTGGACGCACAAACTGGTCGCCGGCTACCGCGACAAACTATTTCCAGTGGCGATGATGCCAGCCGGCTGTCCGGAAGCGATGGCCGGCGAACTGCGCCGCTGCGTGAAAGAATTCGGCTCCAAGGCGGCCCATCTGGTCAGCTACACCGACGACAAACAGATGGAAGATCCGGCGTTCTTTCCGTTCTATGAAGCGGCGCAGGAACTCGACATCCCGCTGTTCTGCCATCCGAGCACGCTCGGCGCCGCGGGCACCTTGATCAACCGGCAGACCCACTTTTTTCCCATGCACATCCTCGGCCGGCCGTTGAATTGCGTCGCGCCGCTGGTCGCCATGGTGCTCGGCGGCGTGTTTGAAAAATATCCGCGCTTGAAAGTCGTCTTCTTCGAAGTCACCGCGGAATTCTTGGTCTACTGGATGCATCGCATGGACGACGACTACGAAGTCATCAAGGACGCCGGCATGTGCCCGCAGTTGAGCATGCTGCCGTCGGAATACGTCAAGCGCAATTGTTACATCAGCTGCGAATCGGACGAGAAGTGGCTGCCCCTGGCGCTCGCCGAAGTCGGCGAGACCCACGTCGTCATGGCGACGGATTATCCGCACTTCGACTCGACATTTCCGAAAACCGTCAGCGGTATCCGCGAGCGGCCGGACATTTCACCGAAGCAGAAAAAAATGATTCTCGAAGACAATGCACTGAACTTGATTCGTTTATAAGTAACTATGCCCCCAAGAAGAGGATTCACATTCACCACGAAGGACACGAAGAGCACGAAGTTCGGAATATTATATTTTCCAAACCTTCGTGTCCTTCGTGGTGAATAATCTTTCCCAGGAGAACTACCAATGATTCGCCGATCAGCCATGATGTTAGTCGCCGCTCTGATAGTTTCCTCACACGCCTTCGCCCAGGACGCGAAACTCATCGAAGCGGCAAAGAAGGAAGGCGGAAAAGCGGTCGCTTACGGCTCCTTGGAAAACACCGCCATCGATCCCATCATCGAAGCCTTTGAAAAAAAGACCGGGATCAAAGTGGAATACTTCCGCGCCTCGGCCACCAAGGCGATGGAACGAGCATTGACTGAGATGCGCGCCGGCAAAGCCATTTTTGACATCATGGTCAGCAACAGCGGCACCATCGAAATCATGCGCAAGGAAAATATTTTAGCCAAATACATCTCGCCTTCCGCCGCCGGCTTTCCCAAGGACGAGATCGATCCGCAACTCGGCCCGGCCTATCGGCACACGCCGATCGGCATCATCTACAATAAATCGGCGATCAGCGCCGCCGACGCGCCGAAATCCCTCGAAGACCTGCTCAACCCCAAGTATCGCGGTAAGGTCGTGATGCCGGACCCGACGCAGCACACCACAACCATGCAGTGGCTGGGGAGCCTGTATAAGATCATGGGAAAAGAAAAGGCCGATAAGTTCATTCGCGATCTCGGCGCGACCAAACCGATCTTGGTGGAGTCCTTCGCCCCGTCGGCCGAACGGGTTTCTACAGGCGAAACGCCCATCGCCATTAGCCTAGTACGTTACGTGGTCACCTTCGCCGAAACCGGCGCGCCGGTGGATTACGTCAGGATGAGCAAGATGCTCAGCACGGGACAATACTTGGCGCTCGGCAATAAAGCGCCGCATCCGAGCGCCGGCAAAGCATTCATCGACTACTTCCTCACCGCCGAGGGCATGAAGCTTCTCGCCAAGTCGGGCGAGTTCGTTACCATGAAGGGCATCCCGCAACTGCTGCCTGACGCGAATAAGATCCAACCCGTCGAAATGGACGACTTTGACCAAAAAGGCTACACCGACAAACGAGAAGAATTCAGGAAAGCATTCTTCAACAAATAGAGTTCTTCTGGGTTTAATGTGAAGAAGTCTTTACCACGAAGACCACGAAGTTTGGAATTTCAATCATTCGAATCCTTCGTGATCTTCGTACTACAAGTGATAGTTTGCGCGGCTCGCGCAAATGTCCCGGAAGTCGAAGACCCTCGGACTCGGAATTTCCTCTCGCCAAGGCGCAAAGACGCCAAGTTCGGATTCGTTGTCATTTCGACCGCCGGGAGAAATCTATCTCAGATCCCTCACATTCGCTCGTGATAATAAATTTAGTGCGGGGAATTCTCCTCACAGAAAAACTCTCCCGGTTGAGACTGATCATCTTACCCTAGCTCCCAACATCAATCCCCGGCGGGTGCAAGCCAGCGAACCGTCCATCAGTGCCGATTATGTCCATACGTCTGGTCGCAGTGGCGTTGCAATTCCTTGGGAATAAAAACCGTCTTCTCGTTGAATATTTTTTTCGCCAACGGCATCGGCTCCCGTGCCCGCGGCGCCGCGCCAAACTTTGACGCCCGTGCATTTAAGGAATCTCTGAACAAGTCATCTAGCAAGTCGTCTAATAACGAAGAGCAGAAAGACCGACAAGGTGAGGCGGGAGGAAAGAGCGTGGGGGAGCAGACAACGTTTGCGAGTTTGGCGTGGGCGAGAAAGAAAAAGCAGAGCAAGCG
>SHYW01000127.1 GCA_009692615.1 Deltaproteobacteria bacterium
GCTTGCTCTGCTTTTTCTTTCTCGCCCACGCCAAACTCGCAAACGTTGTCTGCTCCCCCACGCTCTTTCCTCCCGCCTCACCTTGTCGGTCTTTCTGCTCTTCGTTATTAGACGACTTGCTAGATGACTTGTTCAGAGATTCCTTAGGTGTCTAGGGGATAGTTGAGGCGTTTATCGGATATTCTAGGTAGAGAGTGTTAAATGGCCCAGGTCAATAATAGTAGCGCGCTTCGCTGCATCGGTCAGGATTTTGCGCGGCGCGGCATCAAAAGCTTCGATATTCGCTACCTGCCGAAAGAGAAGGAATATCTGATTCAAGGCGGTTACCAAGATCCGCCGGCGCAGACGCCGGTGACCATCGTTTATCGCCCAGCCGATCTCGACGAGTTGGATGGCTTAGGTACGGAAAAACGCGGTCAGTCGGCGGTCTCGGCGGTATTTTTAAGCCAGGCGCAATTGTTTCGCACCGTGGGCGGCTTCTTGGACAAGAGCGAAGCCCAGTTGGTGCACCTGACCAACAATGAATTGTCGGGCGGCGAGCCATCGTTGAAAGTGGAATATATCAATAGCGACCGTGAGCGGGTAGTCGATAGCTACACCGGCGCGAATCTCTACGGCATGTGCATCACGATGTACAAGCAACGCGGCAAAATGACCGCCACTTACGACCGGTTCTCGCGCTTGCAGCGCTGACGCTCGATGACCGTCTATCACAGCGAGCACTAGTTGAAATTACCAGAAGGCGTTAAAAATTGGACACTGGCACCGATTACTATTCCTTACTTGGGGTAAAGCCGAAGGCGTCGCCTGAAGAAATCAAGCGCGCCTATCGCCAGATGGTTTTTCGTTTCCATCCGGATCGTAACCCTGGCGACGATCAAGCGGCGGGGAAGTTTAGGCAGGTCGTTGATGCCTATGCAGTTTTGTCGGATGGTTTAAAGCGGTCTACCTACGGTACGATTCGCCATTCCAAGGGTCAAGAAGAACCGGAAGAGGAAAGCACAGAAGAACCGCAGCAGCCGTTTGGTGACAGCGCTAGCAATGGCAATAATTACAGTCAAGGTTTCACCGGCCAGGAATTCAAAAGCCAACAGAGCAGAGCTTCGGTCGAAGCCGAGCCCAAGTGCCCTTCCTGTGCCGTAGTCGGCGGCGAGCATCTGATATCGCGCAAGGGCGGTTCGGCAAAATCCCGCGGTAAGCAATTTGTTCTGGCGCCTTTCAATATCGTTTTCTGCGACAGCTGCGGACATGTCTACGGTGTGACCACCAGTGCTGGGTAGCCCCCGAGTTTAATGACAGTTCATCTCGTCGCCGGTCCGGCGACGATCAAGCGGCAAAATTATTTTCAGTCTCGTTGGTGTGGATCAGTGCATCACGCCGCCGCCTTCGACGACTAACAATTGGCCGGTGACGAAGTCGCTGTCGCTGCTGGCGAGGAAGACTGCCGTGCCGACGATGTCGGCGGGGGTCTCGACACGTTTGAAGGCGCGCTTATCCATGCTGCCTTCGCGCCGTTTGAGGACATCTTCAGAGACGTTTTCTTCACTCATGGTCGAGCCCGGCGTCATGCAGTTGACGTTGATGCCGAACTCGCCGAGTTGGCGTGCCATGACGCGGGTGAGGGCGACGACGCCGCCTTTGGCGGTGGTGTAGTGGGGCATGTTACCCGAGCCGCTGAAAAAAGTGCCTGATGCGATGTTGATGATCTTGCCGCTCTTCTGCCGCTTCATGATCGGGATCGCCGCCTTGCTGCAGAGAAACACGCCCTTTAAATTCACTTCGATGACGCGGTCCCATTCGTCGAGTTCCAACTCTTCCACCGGACCCTTCCAAAGTTTTTGCGTGACATAGATCGCGGCGTTGTTGACCAGGACATCGACGTGGCCGAATTTTTCCACGGTCTCGCGCATCAAGCCTTCGAGATTGGCCAAACTGCGCACATCGCTCGTGCGCGCCCAGGCCGAGCCGCCGGCGTCGACGATCGCCTTGGCCGTCGCTTCACCGCCCTGGGCGTCGATATCGGCGATGACGACGTGGGCGCCTTCTTCGGCGAAGCGGCGCGCGTAGGCCTTGCCGATGCCGTGGGCCGCGCCGGTGATGATGGTCACTTTGTCTTTAAGCCGCATGTTGCCTCCGCAAACGATGGAGAATCGGTGCGATGGAAAATCAATTCACAACGCTTAGCTAAAACTCGGCATTTTGCCGTCGAGTAGAACGCCCAGCTGCTCGGTCGGAAAACGCATGGCGATGAAGAACGCGCCGAACAAGCCGTACACCGCGCTGGCTTCGTCAAAGCGCATTTCATACACGAGCTTTTTAAAAACCAGCGGATCGTCGGCGAATAAGTCGACGCCCCATTCCCAATCGTCGAAGCCGATGGAACCGGAAATGATTTGCGTCACCCGGCCGGCGTAGCGGCGGCCGATCATACCGTGATCGTGCATCATGCGCTGGCGGTCGGCGATGGATTCGCTGTACCAGTTTTTTTGCTCGCCGCGATACTTGTTCATCGGATAAAAACACAGATAGCGGCGCTGGGGAATTTCCGGCCAGAGGCGCGGCGCGTTGGCTTGGCGCTGCTTGGCGAGTTCCGTTTCTATTTCGGCGTTCCATTCACCGGTGCCGGGCTTCAATCCTTTCGCCGTCAATTCCGTGTAGAGCTTCACCGAACCTTCGTAGAGACCGAGCTCGACCACCGACACATAGGAAGTGGTGGGTTCGAGATATTCGTAAAGCTCGGTGTGAGCGACGCTGAGTTCGGCCTGGTTGAGTTCTTCGAGGGTGCGGCGAAAATGGACGATCATCAGATCGCCCTTGTGGCCCAATAGCGAGAACAGGCCGGTGGGCTCGGTTTTGTTTTCTTCCATGGCGCTGAATGCTTTTCGTGGGTTGTCGAGTAAATATTTTTGCACCGCGGCGCTGAGCGCTTTCCAGGCGCTCCAGCGGATGCGAAACATTTGATGCAAAATATATGAACCGTCGAGGGTCAGCGGCGCTGCCGGCAACGGATTGTTTGGGGTTTGCTCCATGGCTATTTATCTCTCTCCAGAATTCGATTTGGTCGATAACCGTTCAGGTCGGCTGTGACGCAGTACCGCTGGGCGCCGGTTGATCGGGCTTCACGCCGCCGATTTTATTACGTAGCGCTTGGAAGCCGCGCTTGGCTAAGCGAAAAATTTTTGGTGCCAGCCAAATTATCAGCGCGATGAAGCCGGCGAGCAAAAACAGCATCACCAGAGGATGATGAAAGATCAGCCACAGGCTTCCCAGCACGGCGATATCTTCGGTGACGCTGGCGGCCCAATTGCTAAACGGCTCGGGGCTGGCGTTGATCGCTAAGCGTGTCGTCGCTTTCATGCCGTGGGCGGCCAGCGCGATAGAACCGCCGGCGAGCAGCGCGGCAAGCTCCAGCGCGGGATTCATGTCGCCCAGCGAACGGGCGGCGAGAATCGCTCCGGCGGGCACTCGGATAAATGTGTGCACGACATCCCAGCCGCTGTCGACGTAGGGGACTTTGTCGGCGAAGAACTCAATGACGTACATGGTGCAGGCGATGCCGATGACCGCCGGATGGCTGAGAACCTGCAGATCCGGCGGTAGTTGAATCATCTGCGCCAAATTGGCGATACCCAACACCGCTACGGTGGCGTAGAGATTGATTCCGGAGGTCCACGCCGCTCCCATGGCCAAACTGAGCGTTTCGATGGTGCCCATAATAGACTCCTTTGCGCGCTAACTAGTTTGACCCTGCCGACGACAATTCAATTCGCCGCGGGCGGGAGCTTGGGAATCTTCTAGCACGTCGGTGCAATATCCTTCGGAGTCCTTCGACGGGCTCAGGACGAACGGATTCGAGACTGATATCGTCGAGAATAATCCGTTCATGCTGAGCCTGTCGAAGCATGTTCCTCGTTTTCGGGTTAAAGCTTGAACTTGCTCTCAATCTTATCTTTGAATTCCTTTTCAAAGGCATTGACCGCGGGAAACTGATCCATCCATTTATAAGGCCGGCAAGCGTCGATTAAAACGCGATCGGATGTGTAGCCGCGCGGCGAGCGTTCTTCCGGCGGCATCGCCGGCTCGCACACCGACGCCCACACGTCTTTGATGATGTCGATGCCGCCGCGCACGTAACAGCGCGTGGCGATGGCCCAGATTACTTCTCCCGGATTCGTAATATCGATGTCGTCGTCGACCACGACGACGAATTTACCGCCGTAGGCTCCCGCGCGCGCGCCGGCGGCGACCAGCAGCGCTTGCTTGGCGTGACCGGCATATCGCTGCTTGATGGAGACAACCGTGAAAGGCCCCGGCTGTCCGCCGTAGACAAAACCCCAGACGCCTTTCACTTCCGGTATGCCGGCCTTTTCCAACTGCTCCCACAAAGTTGCGGCGCCCAGCGGCATCGGCAGATAACTCGCCGGCGGTTTGAGCGGCGGCGCGCCGAGCAGGATCGGATTGTTGCGATAGTAAATTCGTTTCACTGTCATCACCGGAGTCTCGCCGACGTTTTCATCCGTGAAGTATCCCGGCCACTCGCCGAAGGGACCTTCTTTCGGCATGTCTTCGTCTTTCATCGGCGGCAGTTCGCCCTCTAAAACGATTTCAGCATTGGCCGGAATCGGCAGACCCGTGTACGCGCCGCGGGCGACGGCTACCGGGGCGCCTTGGAGATAGCCGGCAAATTCAAACTCGTTGACATCCGGCGGCAGCGGCAATTGCGCGGCGAGAAACACCGCCGGGCCTTGGCCGAGCGTGATCGCGATCGGCAACGCCTTGCCGGCATCCCGCGCTCTCTCGAAAGAGAGCCGGCCATGTTTGCCCATGTTCATTTTTACCGACACATGATTTTTGTCCTGGACCATGACGCGGTACGTGCCGATGTTGATTTTGCCGGTATCGAGATCTTTCGTGATGACGCCGCAGCCGGTGCCGATGAACGGCCCGCCGTCGAGATCGTGCCACTTGGGCGTGGGAAATTTGTAGAGATCGACTTCGTCGTCGACCATCTGATTTTCCATCACCGGGCCGCCTTCGACTTGCTGCACGGGGACGGGCTTGTAAGCCGCGAGTTTTTTACGCCATTCGTGGAGAAAGTCGATGCCGTTTTGCGCCGCGATGCCCATCGCCGGGCCGGTGCGCTTGCAGGTGCGAAAGACATTGGTGATGACGCGAAAGCCCGCCGGATAGTTTTTGAAATTGTTAAACAGCAGTGCATCGCCTTCCTTTTCCGCCGCCCGCTCGGTGAGCGCGCCGACTTCTAGATTCAAATCCACGCCGTCGAACTCGCGCAGTTCGCCCATTTCTTTCAACACTTCGATATAACCCCGCATGTCGGTAACATCAGCCATTGGTGCCTCCTAAATTGGCGCAATAGTATGGCGGCGGGACGGGGGAGTCAAATGAGTCAAAATCTTGTTGGATGCAGCTTCGATAACCCATGCCGGGTTTCCGGAACCCTTCGCTACGGCAGCGCATTGCGCTGCCTACTCAGGGAATCGGAAAATAAAATTGGCGCGATCTATCAATTCGATCGGTATCACACGTACCGTTTCCCCGAGTAGCGACCGGTGAGGTCGCGTAGCGAGGGGTTCTTGCTTTGGCAGGATTTGTCAGAAATCTTCTGGCGCAGTGAAATCCTTTAGCAAAGTGTAGTAAGACTGTTTCGTGCAGTTTCCCTTCTTCTACGGCTGGATCATCGTCGCCATCGCCATGGTCGCGGGTTTCATTTCTTCCGGCGTTAGCAATGTCACAATGGCAGTGGTGTTAAAACCGATCAGCGAGGATCTCGGCTGGAGCCGCACGGTGACGGCTGCGGCGATTACACTTGGCTCTTTTGGCGGCGGGTTGCTCTCGCCGCTGTTTGGGCCGGTGGCCGATCGTTATGGACCAAGAATTTTACTGCCCCTTGGCGGTGTGTTGGTGGGGCTGTTGTCGATCGGCGTCAGTTTGAGCACCGAGCCGTGGCAGTTTTACGCGACCTTTGTGCCGGCGCGGGCGCTCACCGAGTTTCTCTTGTGCGGCGTCGTTCCTTATACCGCCATCGCCAATTGGTTTCATGTCATGCGGCCGCGTGCCTTGGGGTTGGTGGCGATGTCGACGCCCTTGGGTTCGGCGCTGATGACCCTAATCTATCAATACTTGGTCATGCATCACGGCTGGCGCAGCGCGTTTTTAGTTTTGGGTCTAGCGTTTTTAATTTTGGTCGTCGTGCCCGGCGCGATATTTCTGCGCCGCCAGCCGGAAGATCTTGGCATGTTTCCTGACGGCGTTGCCCCGGCATTGCAGATTGATGCTCGGACCGGCGACGCTGTGCCGGCGGCGGATTCGCTTCAGCACCACTGGTCGCGCGCTGAGGCGATGCGCACGGTGACACTTTGGCTACTGGTGGCGAGCGTTTTTTTCGCTTCCGTCGGCACCGGCGGTATCGCCTTTCACATGGTCGCCTATTTTACCGATGTGAAAATTTTGCCGGCCGCCGCGGCCGGCGCTTTGAGCGTGATGGCGTTGTCGGGCGCCGTTGGCAGCGGTATTTGGGGCGCTTTGGCGGAGCGTTTTTCGGCGCGTGGCTTGAGTGTGGCGACGACGGTGCTCTCGGCGGCGTCGGTGGCTTTGTTGATGCAAGTGACGTCGCCGCTGACGGCGTATCTCTTCGGCTTGTTATTCGGCATCAGTGCTCGCGGCGGTACCGCGGTGCTGACGCAAATTCTCCTGGCGCATTATTTCGGCCGCCGTTCTTTTGGCGCCATCAGCGGCGTGCTCGAACCGTTTCACAAAGGCGGACTCGGTCTCGGTGCCTTGATGGCCGGCGCCGGCTTCGATCTGTTCGGTAATTATCGCGCCGTGTTCACCGCCTTCTTGTCGATGTATCTTTTGTCGGCATTTATAATTTACTTTGCCCGCCGGCCCGAACCTTTGCCTTGACTTTGGCCGGCCATACTTTAGTTTCTCAATCATGATGATGCAGCGTTCGAGTTTTCACCTCGCTTGGCTATTCGCATTATTGCTTAGTTTCAAATTGGCGCAGGCGGAGCCGGTTCAAGAATTCGTTCTCGATAACGGCCTCAAAGTTCTTCTACTAGAAGACCACAAGAGCCCTTCGGTCACTTTCCAAGTTTGGTACCGCGTCGGCTCGCGCAATGAGAAAGACGGCAAGAGCGGCTTGGCGCATTTTCTCGAACATTTTTTGTTCAAAGGCACGCCGACCACGGGGCCGGAAGAGTACGCGCGCATTATCGCCAAGAACGGCGGACGGTCGAACGCTTTTACGACCACCGATATGACGGTTTACTTCGCGACCATGAGCCGGGAGAAGATTTCAATTCAATTGGAACTGGAAGCGGATCGCATGGCCAACGCGTTGCTCGGCGAAACTTACTTCGAGCCGGAGAAAAAAGTCATTCAAGAAGAACGCAGGCTGCGCACCGACGATAATCCGGCGGCAGCGTTGGGTGAAGTAGCTAACGCGGTGGCGCTGACTGTTCATCCTTACCGCCGGCCGGTGGTCGGTTGGATGGAAGACATTCAAAATCTGACGCGCCAGGATTTGGTCGACTTCTATAAACTTTATTACGCGCCGAACAACGCGGTGATCGTCGTCACCGGCGATTTTGCCACGGCGGAATTGCTGCCGCGCATCAAAGCGGCCTACGGCAAAATTCCCCGCGGCGCCGAGCCGCCGAAAGTAAATGTCACAGAGCCGGAGCAGCGCGGCGAGCGGCGCGTCATGCTCAAGAAAGAAGCCGAGCTGCCGGTGATTCTGATGTCCTATCACGCGCCTAACTTGAAGAGTTCGGACAGCTTCGCCTTGGATCTGCTTTCCGTGGTGCTCGCCGGCGGACGCAGTTCGCGGCTGCATCACGAGTTGGTTTACAAAAAGCGGCTGGCCCATGAGATCGACGCCGACTACAGCGCGGTGTCCGTCGATCCCACGGGGTTTTCCATTAGCGCGCAGTTATTGCCGGGCAAAGAGGCGGCGCAGTTGGAACTGGAGATCGACCGTGAGCTGGAAAAAATCAAGCACGATCTAGTCAGCGACAAGGAATTGCAAAAAGCTAAAAACCAAGTCGAAGCGGCGTTCATCTTCGCTCAAGACTCCATTTTTGGCCAAGCGATGAAGATCGGTTACTACGAAATCGCCGGCGGCTGGCGCCAGATGGAAAGTTATCTCGACGGCATCCGCAAAGTGAGCCGGGAAGATATTCGCCGGGTCGCGAAAAAATATCTCGACCGCGACCGGCGCACGGTCGGCGTGCTGGTTCCGACCAAAGAAAAAGCCAAATGAAAAAGATTTTTTTAAAACTGATCGCGCTCATAGTTTTCGCGTTTGTTTCGTCTGGTGCCGATGCCGATATGGTGCCCAAGCGATCGGCGTTGAGTAACGGCATGGTGTTGCTCACTTCCGAGCAGCGCGCGCTGCCGATGGTGGCGCTGGAGTTGATCGTCGACGCCGGCTCTCGTCATGAAACCGCCGAACAAGCAGGGCTCGCCAACTTGACTTCGAAGCTGCTCACCTACGGAACGAAAAAGCGCAACGCCTTACAAATCAGCGAGAGCTTGGATTTTATCGGCGCCAGCTTGGGCACCGGTGCCGGGGAAAATACCGCCAGCCTCAGTTTGACCATTCTCAAAAAAGATCTGGCCGTCGGTCTGGAGCTGTTGGCGGAGATTCTCACGTCGTCGACTTTCCCCCAGGCTGAGATCGACCGGCAGAAGCAGGCGATCATCGCCGGCATTCGCGCCCAGGAGGAAGATCCCGGCGCGGTTGCCGGTAAGGCCTTCGCCGCCGCGCTGTTTCCGCGCAGTCCTTATGGCCGAGCGGTGGAAGGCAGCGAAGCCTCGGTGAAAAATTTGTCGGCGCAGAGCCTCAAGGATTTTTTCTCGCGCTATTACCGACCCAATCGCTCGATCCTGTCGGTGGTCGGCGATGTCTCAGAGCAGGAAATCACCCAGGCGCTCAATCAGGCTTTTCGCACTTGGACCAAAGGCGCGGCGAGCGCGCCGCCGCCGGCGCCGAGCCAGATCGGCGCGGCGCAGACATTGCGCATTCAAAAGGATCTTACGCAGGCCAATATCATCCTCGGCCATGTCGGCGTGGCGCGCGGCCACCCGGATTACTACGCGCTGCAAGTGATGAACTATATTCTCGGCGGCGGAGGGTTCTCGTCGCGGGCGATGGAATCGATTCGCAACGAGCGCGGCTTGGCCTACTCGGTCTACAGTTTTTTTGGCGCGGACAAGAGTCACGGCTCGTTTCAATTGGTCATGCAGACGAAAAGCGAATCGGCGCAAGAAGCGCTACGGCTGGCGTTGGCAGAGATCCGCCGCATGCGCGAGCAGCCGGTGAGCGAGCAGGAACTCGACGACGCCAAGAATTATATGACCGGCAGTTTTCCGCTGCGCTTCGATACCAACCGCAAGGTCGCCGGTTTCTTGGGGCAAGTGGAATTGTTCGACCTCGGTCTCGATTACCCCAATCGTTACAGCACGCTGGTTGGCAAAGTGAGCCGCGAAGATGTCCAGCGCGTCGCCGGACAATTCTTGCAACCGGATAAACTCATCACTGTCATCGTCGGCAACCAGAGTAAAATCGCCGCTAAATAAACCGCGGCGAAACTTCTGGTGGCGGCTTGATCGCGCTTAGCGCTCCATGGCATAGTCAGGGCGCCGCGGAAACGAGGAGCGCCGACGATCCACAGCGACGGGGCCGCTATGACAAAAGTACTGATCATCGAAGACCATGCCGATATGCGCGAGTTGCTGAGCTGGCAAGTCGAGCTGATGGGATTTACCGCCGTGGTGGCGCAACATGGGCGCGAAGGGATCGACAAGGCGGTGACTTAAAAGCCGGACTTGATCATACTCGACATCATGATGCCGGGGATGGACGGGCGCGAAGCGGCGCGGGAAATACGCGCTAAGCCGGGGCTCGATGGTGTGACGATCCTGGCCTCGACCGCCTTGTTTCGTGAAGGCGACCTCAAGGCTTGTCTCGACGCTGGTTGCAACGGTTACATCGTCAAGCCGTTCACTTTCCAGGAGCTGCAGGCCAAGCTGAAAGAAATTGCGCCGGCGCTGAATCCGAAGTTGCCCGGCTGATTTGCCGGCGCGCGCGCCGACAAGATCGGCGGGTCGCCGCCAATTCAATCTGGCATTTCGCGATTGGGGTATGAACCCCGCTCGCGACCGGGGATGCTCACCCCCTTTGGAAACCCCATTTAGTTGTGACCGCCGCAAGCAGCGGGGAATATTAGATTAAAACATTCCGAAGCTCCCATCGCCGTCACCGTGAGCTCGTCAACTTCACCCACATCGCCGCCGCCAACCGCCCACGCTAAAGCGATTTCGATCGTGCAACGGCTGCGTGGCAGCGGCTTCGAGGCCTATCTCGCCGGCGGCTGTGTGCGCGATATGCTGCTCGGCAAGATGGCGCAAGACTACGACATCACGACCAGCGCCAAGGCTGAAGATGTCCAGCGGATTTTTCCCGACACCGTGGCGGTGGGCGCGCAGTTCGGCGTGATCTTGGTTCTCCTCGACGGCGAAGCTTTCGAAGTCGCCAGTTTTCGTTTCGACGGTCCTTATCTCGACGGCCGCCATCCCAGTCAAGTCCGCTACGGCACTCTCGAAGAAGATATCCAGCGGCGCGACTTTACGATTAACGGGATGGTTTATGACCCGCTTGGTGACCGGGTTATAGATTTAGTCGACGGGCGAGGCGATCTGGCGCGGCGCACCGTTCGCGCCATCGGCAATCCAATTAACCGCTTCGTGGAGGACCGCCTGCGCATGATCCGCGCCGTGCGTTTCGCCGCTCGACTGCAATTCGACATCGAACCGGCGACTTTTTCCGCGATGCAGCAGTTGGCGCCGACGGTGACGCAGATCTCCTGGGAACGGATCGGCGACGAAGTGACGCGCATCTTGACCGAAGGCGGCGCCCGGCGCGGCTTTGAGTTGCTCGATCAAAGCGGCTTGCTCCGTGTGTTGCTGCCGGAAGTGGCGGCGATGAAGGACACGATGCAGAGTCCCGACTATCACCCCGAAGGCGACGTGTTCACGCATACGTTGCTTTTGCTCAGCCACTTGGAAGCGGCGCCGTCCGAGAGTTTGGCTTACGGTTGCCTGTTACACGACGTCGCCAAGCCGGTTTGTCTGCGCCAGGAGGCGCAGCGGATCACTTTTTACGGCCACACCGAGCAGGGCGCCGAGATGGCCGAAGAGATTCTTAAAAGACTCAAGCGCGGCCGGGCGTTGTGGGAGCGGGTGAGTTATTTAGTTCGTTACCACCTGCGGCCGGTGCAGGCGCCGCAGATGCGGCTCAATACGTTGAAGCGTTTTCTCCGCGAAGAAGGTATCGGCGAACTGCTCGAACTGGCGCGCATCGATGCGTTGTCATCCAACGGCGATTTGCAGTATTACCATTTCTGTCATGAGCGCTTGGCGGCATTGAAGGACGACGAGATTCGCCCTGAACTGTTGCTGCGCGGCGGCGATTTGATTGAACTGGGCTTCAAGCCGGGGCCGCTGTTCGCGAAAATTCTCCGCCAAGTCGAAGACGCCCAGCTCGCCGGCGAGTTGAGCGGCCGGGACCAGGCTCTCGATTGGGTCAAGCAAAATTTTTCAACCGAGGTCAAGGGATGAAGAAACCACAAGTCTATAAAACGATCGGCCATGCCGAACCGCGCTCCGATGGCGCGGAAAAGGTTACCGGCAAAGCGCTCTACACGGTGGATGTGGATTTGCCCGGCATGGCCCATGGCAAAGTCTTGCGCAGCCCCTACGCCCACGCGCGCCTACTGCGCGTCGACGGCAGCAAGGCGGAAAAGCTCGCCGGCGTCTACGCCGTCGTCACTCGCGAAGATCAAAAAAGCCTGCGCATGTTCGGCGCGGCTTATAAAGATCAAACCATCGTCGCGGTGGACAAGGTGCGTTATGCCGGCGATCCGGTGGCGGCGGTGGCGGCGGTGGATGAAGCGACCGCCTGCGCGGCGTTGGAACTGATCGAGGTTGACTATGAAGAGTTGCCGGCGGTGACCAGTTTGGACGAAGCGATGGCCGACGGCGCATCGTTAGTTCATGAATTGTCGGCCAGCGGCGGCGAACTCATGGGCCAACGCTACGAGGCGCCCAAGGAGTTTAGCGGCACCAATCTTTGCTACCGTTTCAGTTACGCCAACGGCGACGTTGAACAAGGCTTCGCCAAAGCCGAGCGGATTTTCGAAAACACTTTCACTTTTCCGCGGGTGCAGCATTTCTCCATGGAGCCCCATGCGACGGTGGCGCACTTCGAAGGCGATCGGCTGACGCTTTGGGCCGGCACTCAAGAACCGTTCACGTTGCGCGAGCATCTGGCGGATATTTTTCGTCTACCGCAGAGCAAGATTCGCGTCATCGTGCCCTACGTCGGCGGCGGCTACGGCGGTAAGCTGGCGGTAAAGACCGAGCCCTTGGCCGCGGCCTTGTCGCTCAAAGCCAAACGGCCGGTGCGCTTGGTCCACACCATTGAGGAGAGTTTCAAAACCGTCACGCGCCATCCGGCGCGGGTGAAAATTAAAACCGGCGTCAGCAAAGACGACAAACTGGTGGCGCGCCAATGTCTGATTCACATGGAGACCGGCGCCTACGCCGACGCCGGCCCGCGGGTGACGCAGAAGGCGGGCTATCGCTGCTTCGGTCCCTACCGCATCCCGCATATGAAAACCGATGCCTTCACGGTTTACACCAACACGGTGCCGGCGGGCGCCTACCGCGGCTTCGGGACGTTGCAAGTGACCTGGGCCTACGAATCGCAGATGGATATTATCGCCAAAGAACTCGGCCTCGATGCGCTGGATTTTCGCGTCAAAAATTTGCTCAAGAAGGGCGATCTCTACACCCCTGGCGATACGCCGGTGGATTGCGATTTGAAAGCCGGCTTGCTGCAAGCCGCCGAAGAGATTGGCTGGAAGCAGAAAAATTTAAAACCCAACCACGGTCGCGGCCTCGCCGTGTGCATGAAAGACGGCGGCGGCACTTATAAGGTTTCCTCCGCTGCAGTGAAGATGAATGCCGACGGCAGCGTGGTGTTGCTCACCGGCACCGTCGAAGTGGGGCAGGGCGCGCGCACGGCGCTCAGCCAAGTGGTGGCCGAGGAATTGGCGATTCCTTTCACCGCCGTGACCGTGGCGGCCTTGGATACCGAAGTGACACCCTACGATGTCAACACCAATGCCAGCAGCTCCATGGTGGTGATGGGCTTGTCGGTGCAGCGCGCGGCGCAGGATTTAAAACGTCAACTGCTGCGCCACGCGGCGAAGATTCTTAAAACCAAAGTGGAGCAATTATCGCTCAGCGGCGGCAAGATCGTCGGCGCCAAGAACCAAGGTCTGACGTTTGTCGAGTTGATGCAAAAGGTTTTTTTGTCGCGCTCGGGCGAGTTGATCGGCCACGGCGCTTATCAGTCGCTCAAGAGCGCCAAGGCGGCGCTGGGTTCGCCGACCAATTTTTGGGAGATCAGCTGGGGCGCAGCTGAGGTCGAAGTCGATCGCGAGACCGGCGCCGTGAAGTTATTAAAATATGTTTCCCTCGCCGACGTCGGCCGGGCGATCCATCCGGTGCAATGCGAAGGGCAGGACGAAGGCGGCGTGATGAACGCCATCGGCCATAGCCTGATGGAAGAGATGGTTTATAAAGACGGCCAGCTGCTCAATCCCAATCTGGTCGATTACCGTGTGCCGAGTTTCGCGAGCCTGCCAAAGGAATTTGAAACCATTCTAGTCGAAAGCCATAACGGCCCAGGGCCGTTCGGTTCCAAGGGCACCGGCGAAGGCGGCTTGCTGCCGGTGGCGGCGGCCATCGGCAACGCGGTTTGCCAAGCGACCGGATTGCGCATGTACGACTTGCCGCTCACGCCCGAGAGAGTCTGGCGTGCGCTCGGGAAAATCAGTCAGGACCTTTGATTAGCGAAATCAGCAGTCCGTCAGGAAATGGGATATTCAAGACTCGTTCGAACAAGCCGTAAATAAACAGCCAGGTAAAGAAGGTGACGATCATCGTCATCGGCCATTTCTCGTTGCCAGCGAATCGCAAATACAAAATCATCGAAACCGGAATCGAATAGGAGAAGCCCAATAGCCAGATGAAAATAAAGAAACCCACCGTCCATAATAAAATATTGACGGTTCTTCGATGCTCCACTTCGGGCGCAACGGCAGCGGCGACTTCCCAAGCGGCAAGAGCGCCTTTGGGTTTTTCTTTTCCCCACAGATCCCGGCTGAGCTGAGCAAGACACAACAGCAGGGTTGGAATTCCAATAGCCCAGGGAAACAGGCCGGCACGATAACCAAAGTTGCGGCTCTGGAATAGCGCGAGTGCAAG
>SHYW01000128.1 GCA_009692615.1 Deltaproteobacteria bacterium
GCAAATCGAGGCAAAACTAAGGACCCTATTAACCACGAGAGCAAAATGTAATCTGATATAACTTCGCAAAAACTGTAACTCATTACGAAAAAAACGATCTATCCTCCGCTGCCCTGCTTCCAGGGCAGTTGTTCAGAGGTTCCTTAACTAGCCTTCGGCGCCGATCCGCGCCATTTTCTAGTTGAGCCTGCTTTGTTATGATGATTTTGAGCAGGCTCGATGACGATCTCCAATCCATTCGATATTCGTGTTTTGATTCGCGGCGGCGGCGAGATGGCGAGCGGCATCGCGCACCGTTTGTATCAGTGTCACATGCAGGTGCTGATCACCGAAGTGGCGGAACCGGTCGCGGTGCGGCGTAGCGTGGCCTTCGCCGAAGCGGTTTATCGCGGCCGCCACACCATTGAAAATGTCACAGCGGTTCGAGTTGGCAATTTCACCGAAGCGCTGAGCGAATGGCAACGTGGTGCGATTCCAGTCTTCATCGATCCTCAGGCGCAAATTCACCACGAAATGAAACCGGCGGTCATCGTCGATGCGACCATGTCGAAGAGCGGCGGCGACAGCAAGCTTGACGACGCGCCGCTGGTGATCGGCATCGGGCCGGGATTTTGCGCCGGTGATAACGTTCACGCGGTCATCGAAAGCAATCGCGGTTATCACTTAGGCCGGGTGATTTGGCAGGGCGCCGCGGAGCCGGATACCGGCGTGCCGGCGCCGGTGGCGGGCCACACCGAGGCGCGGGTGCTGCGGGCGCCGCGCAGCGGCTGTTTCAAGTCGTTGCGCGACATTGGCGACAGGATCGGCGCTGGTGAAATCGTCGCCGAGGTAGACGGCGCGCCAGTGCGCGCCGAGATCGCCGGTTTAATTCGCGGCATGCTCCATGACGGCATTCAAATCGGCGCCGGCGTCAAAGTTGGCGACATTGATCCGCGAGGTGAATCGGAGTATTGTGACTCGATTTCAGACAAGGCGCGGGCCATTGGCGGAGGAGTTGTCGAGGCGATTTTTCACTCTTACCCGAGGCTGAAAAATTCTGCCACGTGACCAACCGGCGATTAAATTCAACAGGCGAGGCGAGCGTGAATCCAAAAGATCTGACCATTGAGAAGGTTCAGGAAATATTGCTGCAGGAAAAGTATGTCTGCGACCGTTCCTTGGCGACGGTGGTGTACTTATCGTTGGCCATGGGCAAACCGCTGCTGCTAGAAGGCGAAGCGGGCGTGGGTAAAACCGAGATCGCCAAGGTGCTGGCGAAGGTGCTCGGCTCGCGCTTGATTCGCTTGCAATGCTACGAAGGGCTCGATGCCAGCACGGCGCTCTATGAGTGGAACTATCCCAAGCAGATGCTGCACATCAAGCTCGAGGAAATCGAGCGCGGTGACAAGCAAAAGGTCGAGACCGAAATTTTCACTCAGGAGTATTTGGTCAAGCGGCCGCTGCTCGACGCGATCCAGAGCGAGGACGGCACGCCACCGGTGCTGCTGATCGACGAGATCGACCGCGCCGACATGGAGTTCGAAGCGTTTTTACTCGAAGTCTTGTCGGACTTCCAGATCACCATTCCCGAGCTCGGCACCATTGTGGCGAAACATCGCCCCTATGTTTTTCTGACTTCCAACCGCACCAGGGAAATTCACGACGCGCTCAAGCGGCGCT
The DNA here is from genome assembly GCA_009692615.1 of Deltaproteobacteria bacterium. NCBI lineage: Bacteria > Pseudomonadati > Myxococcota > Myxococcia > Deltaproteobacteria bacterium. The sequence goes on from SHYW01000128.1 coordinate 1,660, forward strand.
GTTTGTATCACTGGATCGAGTATCCGACCTTCGACAAAGAATACGAAATCATCACCACCAAATTCCCCGAGGTGGAAGCCAAGATGGCGCAGCAGATTTGCGCCTTCATGCAAAAAGTCCGCGAGATGAATTTCTACAAACGGCCGGGCGTCGCCGAGACTTTGGACTGGGCCTCGGCGTTGATCGCGCTCAACCGCAAACAGTTGGACGACAAGTCGGTGGTCGAAACCATGGGCTGCGTCTTCAAGTATCGCGAAGACTTGAGCCATCTGCGCGAGCAGGTGGAAAACCGCCAGTTCAGTATCGATGCGCTGTTGCGTACTTCGCCCGAGTTGGTGAGTTAGTCGACCATGGACATCACCGCGGAAACCGTCGCCGCCGCCGTCAGTAAAGTCGCATCCGCCCGTGGCACGGGCACGCTGCCCAACGTGATGGCCTTCGGCCGCGCTCTCAAACAGCTGGGCGTCAAAGTCAGTCTCAGCCAGGTGCTCGACGCGTCGCGTTCGGCGGAGTTTGTCGACGTCGGCGAGCGCGGCGATTTTCGCGCTTTGCTGCGCGCCAATCTGATTTCCGAAAAAGAAGACTTTCCGGTTTTCGATTTACTGTTCGATTGTTTTTGGCGCGAGCAGAGTTATGAACGGATGCCCATGGAGACCATGGACATCCAAGGTACGCCCACCGAATCTCAAGCGCCCGAAGGGGGCGATGAAGAAGGCGGCGTCGAAGAAGCCAGCGCCGAGAGCATCGCCAACGAGAATGTGCCGCTGGAAAATCTCGACGAATTCGCAGTGCCGACTTACAGCGCCCAAGAAATGATGAACCGCAAAGATTTTAGCGAGATGGGCGTCGAGGAAAGCCGCGCCATCGCTAGAGCGATTTTACTCATCGCCACCAAGATCGCCACCCAGATCAGCCGGCGCAAGAAGATCAGCCGCCGAGGCGCCGTCATCGATCCGCGCGCGTCCATGCGCCGCAGCATGAAGTACGGCGGCGAAGTGATCGATCTGGCGAAACGCAAACGGCGCATCAAGAAAACCAAAGTGGTCTTGCTCTGCGATGTCAGCGGTTCGATGGATTGCTACAGCCGGTTCTTGATTCAGTTCATGTACGGCCTGCAAAACGAGCTGTGGGGCGTGGAAACTTTTGTTTTCAGCACGTCGCTCAGCCGCATCACCCATTTGATCCGCACGAAAAATATTGTCGACGCGTTGGATAAAATATCCGGCACTATTCTCGGCTGGTCCGGCGGCACCAACATCGGCCGCTCGCTGCACACCTTCAACCGCAACTTCGCGCCGAGCATGGTGACGCACCGTTCGGTGGTGGTGATTATCAGCGACGGCTGGGACCGCGGCGACGTGAGCCTCTTGGAAAAAGAGATGCAGGACATCAAGCGGCGCGCGAAAAAAATCATTTGGCTCAACCCGTTACTGGCGAGCGAGAATTACGAGCCCTTGTGCAAGGGTATGCAAGCGGCGCTGCCCTATTTGGATATGTTTCTGTCGATCCATAACGTCAACAGTCTGGTGTCTTTGGGACGCACGCTGCAAAAAATGGTGGCGTGACTTCCACTTAATTCTAAGGAGGACAAAACGATGGCTGGACCGGGTGCTTGTTACACCGATGCCGATTTAGAGGCGAAGAAAAAAGAGACGATCTATCATCAAGTCCGTCAGTTTCTCGATCAGGGCGAAACCGTGGCGGTGGCGACGATTGTTTCCGCCAAAGGCTCGACGCCGCGCGAAGTGGGCGCCAAAATGGTCGTCACCGCCTGGGGCGAGATTCTCGGCACCATCGGCGGCGGCTGCGGCGAAGCCGACGTGAAGAAGGAAGCCATCGAGGCGATCCGCACCAAGAAACCGCGCACAGTGCGCGTCGATTTGCTCGACGATATTTCGTCGGACAGTCCGGCGGTGTGCGGCGGTGTCATGAACGTGTTTATCGATCCCTGGTGGAAAGAGCGCGATGAGGAGGCGGTCAGCGCCAAATGAGTTCGCTTGCTCAAGAACTCGTCGAGATCACCGAGCAGGGCGTGGCGGCGGTGCTCGCCACCGTGGTCGAGGCTGAAGGCGGCGCCAAGGTCGAGGCCGGCGCGAAATGTTTGATCCGCGACGGCCAGATGCGCGCCGAGACCATCGGCAATGCCAAAGTCATCGACGCCATCGTGCGCGAGAGCGACAAGCATGCGCGCGCGGAAAAATCGCAGCTGGTTTCCCTCGCCATTCCTGAAGCGGATGCCAAATTAGAAGTTTTCTTCGAAGTGATGCCGGCGCCGCCCAAACTGATCGTCGTCGGCGCCGGCCATATCGCCGTGCCGCTGGTAAAAATCGCCAAGGTGATGGATTTTCATGTCACCGTCATCGACGACCGTCTGCTCTACGCCAACCGCGAACGGTTTCCCGACGCCGACGAAGTATTGGTCGGCGACATGGCGCAGATGCTCAAAGAGATGGCGATCACGCCGTCCTGTTACATTGTCTTGATCACGCGCGGCCACGCTTACGATGAACCCTGCCTACGCCAGATCATGCACGGCCAGGCGAAATATATCGGCATGATCGGCAGCCGGCGGCGCATCAAAGCCTGCTTCCAGCGCTTCCGTGAAGAGGAGAAGGTGACCGACGAGGCGGTCGAGCGCATCTACGCGCCCATCGGTCTCGATATCGCCACCGAGACGCCGGCGGAAATCGCCTTGTCGATTCTCGGTGAAGTGATCAAAGTGCGGCGCGGCGGCAAAGCGGCGTCGCTGTCGGGTCATTGAAAATTTTCAACGGCGATGGAACGGATGACCGGGATTATTTATTCCGACTTGGGCCAAGCGTCGTCGTTCATGGCGCTTGAATGGGTGCAAGATTTGCTCAACCAAAGGCTTGGCTATCATCCGTTTCCAGCGACGCTCAATGTCCGGCCCAAGGATTCCAGCGACGCTCAAGTGTGGCGCCGGGTGCAAAGCGATCATGCCGGCACGCCGTTGACCCAAGCGGCGGATGGCCACTGCGGCGCGAAATTATATCGCGTCGAAATTTATGCCGGGGAAGATGCGGCGAAACTTACCGGCGCGGTGTTGCTGCCGGAAGTGAGCGACTATCCGATAGACAAAATTGAAATCGTCGCGCCGGTGCGCTTGAAGGAACATTTTAATTTAACCGACGGCGATCAACTGACATTGGAGTTTCTCAATTGAATAAGCAGAAGCGGCTCATCATCGGCATCTCCGGCGCCACCGGCGCGATCTACGGCGTGCGCATGTTGGAGATTCTTGCCAAGATTGGCGACATCGAAACGCACTTAGTTTTAAGCAAAGCCGGTAAGATGACGATCCAAGTGGAGACGCCCTATTCGGTCAAAGACGTCGAAGCGATGGCCGACGTGGTGCATGACATCAACAATGTCGGCGCCAGCATCTCCAGTGGTTCGTTTCGCACCGCGGGCATGGTGATCGCGCCCTGCTCGATGAAATCCATGGGCGCCATCGCCCATTCGATCGGCGGCGATCTGTTGGTGCGCGCCGCCGATGTCGTGCTCAAGGAACGGAAAAAACTCGTGCTTGTCGTGCGCGAAACGCCGCTTCATCTCGGCCATCTCGAAGCGATGGTGTCGCTGACGCGCATGGGGGCGATCATTTTTCCGCCGGTGCCGGCGTTTTACCATCGGCCGAAAACTTTGGACGACGTGATCAACCAAACCGTGACGCGCATTCTCGACCAGTTCGAGATCGAGGCGGAGCTATTCCATCGCTGGGACGACAAGGGCATGAGCCGCCATCCCGACGCCGGCAAAACCACCAACCTCGCCAGCGCTAAAGTGGGGCAAGTGGCGAAAAAGCAGCGCTGAGATTTCAATTCTCGTTGGCCGCACCCTTCGGCAGGCTCAGGGCAATCGGGAACGCAAAGAGCGCAAAAAAATCCAAGAAGAAAACTGAATCTAGGGGCGCGATTCATCGTGCCCTCATGCCTAACGTAAATTTATGCCGCCACGCAGGGTCAAGAAAACCCTCAGCAAAACTCAGCAGCGCAAAAAACAGCATCTCGAACTTTGTCTCGACACCGAGAGCGTCACTAGCGCTTTAAGCACTGGGCTAGACCGCTATCGTTTCGTGCACAACGCGCTGCCCGAGCTCGATCTCGACGAGATCGATGTCCGCACTTCGTTCCTTGGCAAGCGGCTCAAAGCGCCGATTTTAATTTCTTCCATGACCGGCGGCTTCGATTTGGCGCGCAAGGTCAATCGCAATCTCGCCGCCGCGGCGCAAGAGTTGGGCATCGCCATGGGCGTGGGCTCCCAGCGGGTGGCGATCGAAGAGCCGTCCGCCGCCGCCTCATTCCAAGTGCGTGATCTCGCGCCCGACATTTTGCTGTTTGCCAATTTGGGCGCGGTGCAACTGAACTACGGCTATGGCTTGGGTCAATGCCGGCGCGCGGTCGAGATGATCGGCGCCGACGCGCTGATTCTGCATTTAAATGTTCTCCAAGAAGCGGTGCAGCCGGAAGGCAATCGCAACTTTAAAGGGCTGACGGAAAAGATCGCCGCGATCTGCCGCGCGCTCGGCGTTCCAGTGATCGCCAAGGAAGTTGGCAACGGCATTTCAGTCGATGCCGCGCGCCGGCTTCACAGCGCCGGCGTCAAAGCGATCGACGTCGCCGGCCGCGGCGGCACGTCGTGGTCGGCGGTGGAAGCGCAGCGCGCCGCGCAGCAAGGCAAAGCGGCGGAACGGACTTTTACCGACTGGGGCATTCCCACCGAAGAAGCGCTGGTCAGCGTACGCCAAGCGCTGCCGAACGTTTCGCTCATCGCCTCCGGCGGCATCCGCACCGGTGTCGACATCGCCAAGTCGCTGGCGCTCGGCGCCGACCTCGCGGCGTTCGGCCAGCCGCTCTTGGCGGCGGCTTTGGAGTCGTCGGCGAAGGTGGTAGAATTCATCGGTGGCGTCATCCATGAACTTAAGGTCAGCATGCTCTGCGTCGGCGCGGCGGATCTCCCGGCGCTCAAACGAATCGCTTTGGTGCGTAATTCCGATTGACGCGTTGCCGTTAATTCCGCAGATCTCAGTCTCCAGTCAAGCTTCGCATAAACGTCGTCGCCATGTCTGATGCTTTGAAACAGCAGGTGCTCGATTATTTGAAAGGTCATCGCACCATGACGCTGGCGACCTGCGCCGGCGAAATACCTTGGGCGGCGACGGTATTTTTTGCCAGCGACGATTTGCGGCTGTATTTTTTTTCCGCGCCGGAGTCGCGCCATGGTCAGAATCTGACCGCCAATTCTCGCGTCGCCGTGACGATTCAAGAAGATTACCAAGACTGGCGCGCGATCAAGGGCATTCAATTGGAAGGTCACGTGGAGTTGGTGGATTCGCTGCTGGAGAAAGCTAAAGCGATAGCGATCTACGCGGGCAAATATCCCGACGTGATCAAGCTCTTCACCGACCCGTCCAGCGGCATTTTTCACAAGGCCTTTCTTAAAGTTAAATTTTACTGCGTCACGCCGGAAAAACTTTTCTTCATCGATAACGCTCAAGGCTTTGGCAAACGCCAAGAGCTCACGCTTGGCGAATGATCCGCTTTAACCAATTTCGCAAATGAGGGACTGAGCGATGAAACTATCGACAAGCGTCGGCTGGCTGAGGATTGGGTGGCTCGGAGCATTGATCATTTTCGCGCCGGCGATTGGCCACGGCGCCGATGCCGCTTCGATGCGCCAAGGTCTCACTCTCGAAGAAGTCGTGCGCATCGCCTTGGAAAATCATTCGAGCGTCAAATCGGCGGGGTTTCAAACCCAGGCGCAGGATGCGCTGCTGCACCAGCAAATGGCCGCCTACTTTCCCAATTTGTCGCTCAACAATTCGTATCGCACGAATAATGTCGGCGGCCGCTCGGAAGGCGCGTCCAAAGCTTTCGATACGCTTTCCAGCGTGGCCAACATGAGTCTGACGCTGTACAACTTCGGCAAGCGCGAAGGCAACGTGCAAGCGGCGCGCGACACCCTCGATGCGACGCAACAGTCCTACAATGCCACGGCGAACAATATCGTGTTGGCGGCCAAACAGGCCTACTTCGCCGTGATCCAAGCCGACGCTTTGCTCAACGTCAACGACGAGACCGTCAAGGACCGCGCCGCCATTTTCAAGCAGACCCAGAGCTTCTACGAAGTCGGCACCAAGCCGCGCAGCGACGTGACCCAGGCGGAGGCGAATCTTTATTTGGCCCAGGCCAATTTCATCGCGGCCAAAAATGCCGTCGAAGTGGCGTGGGCCAACTTGCGCAACGCCATGGGCGTCGACGATTTTCCCAAGCAGCCGCTGGCCGATGGGATGTCGACCGAGCCGTTTCCGATGTCCTTGGCGGAAGCCAAAGAAGCGGCGTTCGCTTCCCGGCCTGAGCTGTTGAAACTGGACGCCCAACTCAAGGCGCGCGACCAACAGATCGCCGTGGCGCGGCGCAATCATCTGCCCGACCTGTTGTTCAGTTCCAGCTACGGCCGCCAGGCGAGCCACTCGGAACTTTTCCCCTTGAATCCGACCTGGCAGGTGCAGCTCAATTTCAATATTCCGATCTTCAACGGTTTCCAGACCAGCTACCAAGTGCAAGAAGCGCTGGCCAACTTCAGTTCGGCGAAGGAGCAGCTGCGTTTGCAAAAACAGCAGGTGGCGTTTCAAGTGGAACAAAATTATTTGAATCTGGCGGCGGCGCGCGACGTGGTGCGCGCCAACGAAGCGGCGGAGCGGGCGGCCAAGCAAAATTTAGAACTGCACGAAGCGCGCTATCAAGTCGGCTACGCGCCGATCGTCGAGGTGACCACCGCCCAAGCGACCTACACCACGGCCCAGACCAATCGCGTGATTGCGCTGATTTCGTATCAATTGGCGCAGGCGCAATTGCTCAACGCCATCGGGCGGCAGTAGGCCCGGTGCGCTCATGCGGCTTGTCTGTTTGCGCGCAGCATGGAATGATTGACCGGAAAATCGCCATCGAGTTGGCTGCTGACAGAAGGTGGAGCATGCTTCGACAAGCTCAGCATGAACGGAATTATTTCAATCACTTTAAGAATCTCTCCGTTCGTCCTGAGCTTGTCGAAGGACTCCGAGAGAGTTTTTCAGTAGCCATCGAGTCGGCTAGCTAAGAGGAAAAAGCATGTCACAACTGTTGGGAAATCAGCTCACCGAAGCGCTGCTCACGCGGCTCGGCGGCGCCGAAGCGGCGGTCCACGAAGGTAAGATCATTCCGATCTTTACCACTGACGAAGAGTCCTGGGCCCATCCGGCGTTGCTCTCTTATTATGAAATCGTCGCCAAAGATGCTGGGACTCTCGACATGGCATTGTGGAAGGACAGCACGACGGCCAAAAACTTGCGGCGCACCGGCAAAGTCACGCTGATGCTCAGCGATCTCGGCGTCAACTATTATCTCAAGGGCAGCGTCAAAGAGTTAGAGCATGAAATGGCCGGCGCGGCGCCGGTGTCGCGCTTCCGCGTTACGGTGGAGCAGTTGATCGAAGACCAGGAGCCCAACGCGGAAATTACCACCGGCTTGACCTATCGGCGCATGAACCCGCGCGATGGCAACGATTTCACGGTCAAGGTTTTGCGCCTGTTACGAGCGGCATCATGAAATTTAAAAAGCCTATTTTGACTATCGCCGCGCTATTGCTGATCGCCGGCGCCGGTTTCGCATACTGGCGCTTTGGCGGCGCGGCCAAGGAGCCGGGTTATCTGACGACACCGGCAAGCAAGGGCAAAGTGCGCCAAGTGGTTTCCTCCACCGGCACGTTGCAAGCCGTGGTCACCGTTTTGGTCGGCAGCCAAATCTCCGGCACCATCGATAAATTATCCGCCGACTTCAATACCAAGGTGAAGGCAGGCCAGGTGATCTTGCAACTCAATCAAGACAAGTTCAAGGCGGCGGTCGATCAGGCCAAGGCGAATCTTTTGTCGGCCCAGGCGACCCATGCCAAGAACAAGGTCGCCCTCGCCGACGCGCTCAGGACTTTGGAGCGCAACCGCGAGTTGCGCAAACGCGACGTCATGGCGCAGAGCGAACTCGACGCGTCGCAGACTGCCTACGATGCCGCGGTGGCGCAACTGGAAGTCAGCCAAGCTCAGATCGCCCAGGCCCAGGCGGCGGTGAATCAGAACATGGTCGATTTTAATAACACGATCATTCGTTCGCCGGTGGACGGCATCGTGATTTCGCGCAACGTCGATGTCGGCCAGACCGTGGCGGCGTCGCTTTCGGCGCCGACGCTGTTTTCCATCGCCAACGACTTGGCGAAGATGGAAGTGCATACCAGCGTCGATGAGGCCGATGTCGGCAACATCAGAGAAGGGCAGCAGGTCAGTTTTACCGTCGACGCTTTTCCGGCGCGCCGCTTTCGCGGCAAAGTGTTTCAAGTGCGCAACGCGCCGCAGATCATCCAGAACGTCGTCACCTACGACGCCGTGGTGCGCATCGACAACAAGGAGCTGCTGCTCAAGCCCGGCATGACCGCCAACGTGCAGTTTCTCGTCAGCGAAAAAGAAGACGCGCTGACCGTGCCGAATATGGCGCTGCGTTTCAAGCCGCCGGAGGAAAAAAACGAAGCGCAAGAATTACTGCGCCAAGAACAAAGCCGTGCCGCGCCGCAAGTCGGCGCGCGCCGCACCAGCCGCGGCGGCCCTGGCGGAGGCGGTGAAGCACGGCGCGTGCGCACGGTGAAAATTTACCTCTTGAAAGAGGGCAAAGCCCAGTCTGTGGAAGTGCAGTTGGGCATCACCGACGGTTCCAAGACCGAAGTGATCTCCGGCAAACTTGCGGAAAACGATCCGGTGATTATCGGTATGTCGAGCGGCGCAAGCGCATCGGCGCAGAGCGGCGTGGCCAATCCGTTTCAGCCTGCCGGGCCGCGCTTTGGCGTCCGATGAGCGAAGTCATTCGGGTCGAAAATTTGGCAAAAATTTACCGCATGGGCGACGTCGAGGTGCCGGCGTTGCGGGGCATTAATTTAACTATTCAACATGGCGAGTTCGTCGCGGTGATGGGTTCTTCGGGTTCGGGCAAATCGACGTTCATGAATATCTTGGGCTGTCTCGATCGTCCCAGCGCGGGAAAATATTTTCTCGACGGTGAAGAAGTCGGCATGCTCAGCGCCGATGCCTGGGCGCTGATTCGCAACAAGCGCATCGGTTTCGTCTTTCAAGGTTTCAATTTACTGTCGCGCACCAGCGCGCTGGAGAACGTCGAACTGCCGATGATGTACAACGGTTATCCCGGCAAAGAACGGCGCCGGCGCGCCATCGAAGTGCTCGGGTTGGTTGGTCTCGCCGAGCGCCACGATCACACGCCCAATCGTCTGTCCGGCGGCCAGCAGCAGCGCGTCGCCATCGCCCGCGCGCTGGTCAACAAACCGTCGCTGATCCTCGCCGACGAACCGACGGGCAATCTCGATACGGTCACCAGCAACGAGATTATGGCGCTGTTTCAACAGTTGAATTCGCAGCAGGGGATTACCGTTATTCTCGTCACCCACGAGTCCGACATCGCCGAGCACGCCAAGCGGCAAATTGTTTTCCGCGACGGCCAGGTAGTTTCCGATAAACCCAATGATCCGGTGATGGCCCACGCGGAGCTGATATCGTGATCCAGATGTTATGTGCGAAAGTCGGAGAGTTGAATCCGATCCCCCCTTTACAAAAGTGGGGCAGGGGGGATTTTCTTCCAGGCACAGACTTCAAATCGCCCTCGATCCCCCTTTTTCAAAGGGGGAAGTTGTGAGCGTCTGGTTCATGACTCGCCGTGAAAGGATGCCACCATGCAGTGGTTAATGACTTTGCGAATTGCGTTGCGCGCGCTGGCGAGAAATAAGCTGCGCGCTTTCCTCACCATGTTGGGCATCATCATCGGCGTCGGCGCGGTGATCGCCATGGTCGCCATCGGCGAGGGCGCCAAGTCGACGATCCGCGCCCAGATCGCCAGTCTCGGCACCAACGTCTTGATCGTACTGCCAGGCAGCAATTCGACCGGCGGAGTGCGCGGCGGTTTCGGCAACGTCAACACGCTGCTCGACAGCGACGGCAAGGCGATGACCCGCGAACTGCCGTCGGTGGCCTTCGCGTCGCCGGTGTTGCGTCGGCAAGATCAAGTGGTCGCCGGCAATCTCAACTGGGGCACGCTGGTGCAAGGCGTGGCGCCGGAGTTCCAACAGATTCGCGAGTGGCAGATCGCCGCCGGGCGCTATCTGCACGACGGCGACATGGAGAGCGCGGCCAAAGTCGCCGTGATCGGCCAAACCGTGGCCAGCCAACTTTTCGGCAATGACGATCCGCTCGACGCGGTGATTCGCATCCGCAACATACCTTTTCGCGTCGTCGGCGTGTTGGCGCCCAAGGGCCAGTCGAGCTCCGGCGCCGATCAAGACGACACCGTGATGGTGCCCTACACGACCATGCAAAAGCGTTTGATGCGGATCACCTACGTGCAGACCATCTTGGTGAAAGCGATCAGCGCCGAACGCGTTCAAGAAACCCAGGAGCAAATCACCGCGCTGTTGCGCCAGCGCCACCGCATCGGCCCCGATCGCGACGACGACTTCAACGTGCGCAATCTCTCCGACATCGCCGAGGCGGCGTCGAGCACGGCGCGGGTGATGGCGATTCTTTTGGGCAGCGTGGCGGGGATTTCGTTGCTCGTCGGCGGTATCGGCATCATGAACATCATGTTGGTGTCGGTCACCGAGCGCACCCGTGAGATCGGCATCCGCATGGCGGTGGGCGCGCGCAGCCGCGACATCATGCTGCAGTTCCTCGTCGAAGCCGTGGTCATGGCCGCCACCGGTGGCATCATCGGCATCGTCCTCGGCATCGGCACCTCCGAGCTGCTCAAAGACTGGGCTCAATGGCCGACATTAGTCAGCCCAAGCGTCGTCGCCGTAGCCTTTCTCTTCTCCGGCGCGGTCGGTATTTTTTTCGGTTTTTATCCGGCGAAGAAAGCGGCGGGTTTGGATCCGATCGACGCGCTGAGATATGAGTAGGAGCGCGAAGCGCTGGTCTAAAGGCACTGACCCGAAGTCGATTAGGACACATCCTCGACAATTGCAGTTCGCTTCCGATTGCCCTATCATCAGTCCGCTTTCGACGAGGTCTTCCATTGGCCATAATATTTAGCAGACACGCGCGGCGGCAAATGAAATGGCGCCGAGTGTCCGAAGCGGAAGTCGTGAGCGTGCTCGATGCTCCGGATCGCGTCGAACAAAGCATGGACGGGCGAATCAATGCTTATAAATCATTGGGCGATCGATTGCTAAAAGCAACTTACATCGAAGAAAAAGGGGATATCGTGGTGATCACAGTGATCGAGAAAGAGAGCGTCTAGCGATGAAGATCGAATATGATAAGGAAGTCGATGCGCTTTACATCAGGATTCAGGAAAAAGAAGTTGCCCGAACCCAAGAGGTGTCCGACGGCGTAAACCTCGACTTCGACGAGCAGGACCGACTGATCGGTCTGGAAGTGTTGAGCGCGTCGAAACGTTACGCTTCAGCCGATATCTTCAATCTCTCCACCGAAAATCTCATATTGCCCTAAGCCGATTCGGTATTCGTGCCGCATACCGAAGATGAGTATCGACGGCTTGTCGCGTTGCTTGACGGCTTAATCGATGAAGTTGGAGAGGATGAATCGCATCCGCTGGCGTCGCTTATGGAAATCATCGGCGTATTGATTGAGAAGTACGAAGACGATCGAGTTCCAGAGTTGGCCGTTGAATAGTTATATTCGTAGCCTCGCGGCCGTTTTTATGAAGCCGCGCCGCAGGACTCTTGGCAAACTGTCTCAAACGCATCGAAGACGCTGAACAAGGGTATCAAACGGCGGGATAGATTTAGCACAATGGAAGATTGTAGCGATTGTTATGCCTGACCCTGCGGCCACCCGCGGCTATGTTGGGCGGACGAAGAAGGGGAAAGTGGCTCCGACTATGGCGGGAATTATTCTGTTTGCAACGGAGCCGGTTGAGATACTACCTCAGTGCCGTGTTGCCATCGAGGCAAAGAAAGCCGGGCGCACGGTCTCCGGAGACTTCGAAGGGCCGCTGCTCAGCTTCCGAGATCATCTGGAGAGGTTTTTCAAAGAACAGATGCGCCAGTTTACCGAGGTCCGGGAGCTGGATCGAATCCAGGTGGCCGAGTACCCCATGGAAGCCATAAGAGAAGCCGCCTTTAACGCGGTGATTCACCGCGATTATGAAGCGGGAGCGCGGGTTCATATCACCCTAAAAGAGACGGAGGTCGAAGTTAGAAGCCCTGGCGGACTGCTCAAGCCACTAAGCCTCAGCCGCGTCAGGGCGTTCAATGCAGCGCCTTACAGTCGTAATCCCCACATGTCAATGGCGGAGAGAAAATGTGCCAGATAGCGGCGCAATAGTGTACCAGTCAGGTTAAGAGAAAAGGGCTTTGAAGCCCCTGGGGTTTATTGTTGAGCTGGCACGTCGATTTAGATTTTGGTGTTGGGTTCTCCTTCGGTTGGC
>SHYW01000129.1 GCA_009692615.1 Deltaproteobacteria bacterium
TGCTGAAAATAATCCGTCATAATATTTATCTTTCCCCTCCGAACTTGGCGTCTTTGCGGCTTTGCGAGAGGCACATCCGAATCCGAGAGAATTCACCACCAGAGAAATTTGCGCAAGCCGCGCAAATTCTTGCACATAGCAATGCAAAGGTTGCAAAGTTAGGATCCACCACGAAGGCACGAAGAGCACGAAGTTCGGAAAATAAATTATTCGAACCCTTCGTGTGCTTCGTGCCTTCGTGGTGAAATAGGAGTGACTTGTGGCTCTGCTGATCAGCAATCAAGATATCGAGCAGGTGCTCGACATGAAAACTTGCCTCGATGCTATCGAGGAAGGGATCAAAGAATATTATCGCGGCGATGCGGTCTGCCGGCCGAGGATAGACGTTTGGGCGCCGAGCGGCGATCCTAGCGGTTATTATCAGTGGGGTTCGATGGAAGGAACGAGCCGGCGTTACAGCGTGTTTGCTACGCGGATCAAGTCCGACATCGCCTATTGGGCGACCGGTAGCGGCGGCGTTCAAACCCAGGAGAAATATTGCCAGCGGCCGGGGCTGTTTTGCGGCTTGATTCTATTGTTCAGCACCGAGAACGGCGAGCCGCTAGCGATCATGAACGACGGGTACTTGCAGCATCTGCGGGTCGGTGCCACCGCCGGTATCGCGGCGAAGTATTTATCCCGCAAAGATGCCGACACCGTCGGCATGATCGGCTCGGGCGGCATGGCGTGGACGCACGCGCTGGCGTTCGCCGAAGTGCGCCGACTCAAACGAATACAAGTTTATAGTCCAACGCAGAAAAATCGCCAGGCGTTCGCCGACAAACTCGCGGCGCGCTTGGGGATCGATGTCGTTGCCGTCGCTTCGGCTGAAGCGGCGCTCAAGGGCGCGCAGATCGTTTCGGCCTGCACCGACGCCACGGTGCCGGTGATTCCCGGCCGCGCCGTGGATGCCGGCGCATTCATTTGCACGGTGAAAGGCAGCGTCGAACTTGACCGCTCTTGCGCCGAACGGGTTCGGACTTTCTACACCTTCGCTCCCACTAGCGAAGGCGCGGGCGAAGCGGCTGACGCATCGGTGTCGCGGGCGCAAAAGATTTCCGGCAGCCATCGCGCCTACGTTGCCGGTCAAGCGGAAGATTTGGCGCGCATCCCGGAGATCGAACGCGAAGGCGGCTTCGATAAACGCAAAGTCGTCAGCTTCAAAGATTTGTTAAATGCGAGGGATCCGGGCCGGCGCGACGGCGAAGAAATGCTCGCGGTGGGCGGCAATCAGATCCAAGGCATTCAGTTCGCGTCGGTGGGCGGCGCGACCTATCGTTTGATTAGAGACAAAGGTTTGGGGCGGGAGTTTCCCACCGAGTGGTTGTTGCAAGATGTGCGGAACTAGATTCATGAAAACGTTTTTGGCAATTATTTTTCTGCTGGTTGCCTTATCGTCGTCAGCGGCCCTGGGCGCGGAGGCGCGTGGCAATTGGCAAGCGGATTGGGAGCGCACCGTGCGCGCGGCGGAGAAGGAAGGCGAGGTCTCGGTTTCCATCGGCGGCTACGGCGCGGTCATCGAATCGGGAGTATTTCAGAAAGCTTTCCCGAAGATCAAGGTCAATTACATCACCGGCGCGGGCACCGACATAGCGCCGCGTATCGTTGCCGAGCGCAGAGCAGGGAAGTATCTCCTCGATGTTTACAATGGCGGCGGGGTTTCGCTCTACCAGTCGCTGTACCTGGGAAAGCTGCTCGACCCGATCAAGCCCGCGTTGATCTTGCCCGAAGTGCTGGATACGGCCAAGTGGTTTGAGGGCAAACTCAAATTTGCCGACAAGGAAGGCGAGTATATTCTCGTCTATGAGGGCAATGTCTCAGCCGGCGCCGGAGCCGGGTATAACACCCAACTACTCGATCCGCGGGAGTACAAAACCTATTGGGACCTTTTAACTCCGAAGCTGAAGGGCAAAATCGTTTCCATCGATATTCGCAAAGTGCGCGGCGCGGGGATTCCTTGGCAATTTCTTTATTACAGTCCGGATTTGGGGCCGAAGTTTTTGCGCCGGCTGTTTGGCGAGATGGACGTGACCCTGACGGCGGACTTTCGCCAAGCGGTGGATTGGTTGGGAACCGGCAAGTTCACATTGGTGTTGCCGGTCCAAGGTGGGCAGATTTACAAAGCCAAGAATCACGGCTTGCCGGTGGAACAGTTCGAACCTTATCATTTCAAGGAAGGCGTGAACTTATCTTCGGCGTTCGGTTCGCTGGCGCTGATGAATCGCGCGCCCCATCCCAACGCCGCCAAGGTTTTTATCAATTGGTTACTGTCGCGCGAGGGTCAGAGCTTATTTCAAAAAGTCATCAGCATCCCAGGCGATGGACGCAATTCCCGGCGCATCGATGTGCCCAAAGATCATATCGCACCGGACGAACAGCGGCGCGATAAGATGACTTATTTCGATACCGAAGATCCCGACACCAAAGACATGACGCCGCTGATGAAGTTGTTGGATGAAGTCGTGGGCGTGAAAAAGTAGTTGATTGCGTCGCGCGGGATTGAATGATTCAGAATCCGATCCGTCATGCCGGTGACGACCGGCATCCATCCCCGCCCAGCGCCTGGATACCGGCATACGCCGGTATGACGACGGGAGGGGAAAACTTACCCGCCTTGGGCTTTTCTTTTCTTCGTTCCTCTGATCGAACTCAGTGCGTCTACCGCGGCGATTCTTCCGATGGGTCCGGTGGCGAAGCAGGCTTGCAGGACTTTGCGGTCGGGGCCGAGTGTAAAATTGGTCGCGTGGATGATACCGCGCCGTTCTTCCCAATAGGCGCCGACGCGATCGGCGTCTTCTGGAACCTTCAATCCATAACCGATGGGAAAAGTCGCGCCGGTGCGCTCGACCATTTCTTTGGCTTTATCGAGCGGGTCGACGGATAACGCGACGATATCGGTGGTCTCTTGTGTGAATTCTTCAAGATGCGCTTGATAGTCGGCAACCTGCCGAACGCAGTAGGGTCACCAGATGCCGCGATAATAAATGATGACCGAGTAGTCGCCTTTGAGATCGGCGGGGATGTCTAACGTCCGACCATCCGTGAGCGGCACGGTGAAGTTCGGGAAAAGATCGCCAGGATTTAATTGTTTTGCCACAATTTCATATGCCTTCCATGTGTGGAGTTTCGTAGGGGCGGGTTTCAAACCCGACCTTTCAATTCTCAGCCTGCCAAGCCTAAAAGCTTCGCGGCGTTGCCGCCCAACACTTTCTGTTTGTCGGCGTCGGAAATCTTCAGTTGCTTCACGGTATCCACGGCGCGCACGAGCGGGATCGGCACCGGCGGCGAGTCGCTGCCGAAGACCACTTGATCGATGCCTATGGTGTCGATAGCGCACTGCACCGCGGGCGGATGGTAGCAGACCGTGTCGAAGAATAGCTGCTTCATGTAACTCGCCGGCGGGCGGGTCATCACGTCCGGTTCCCAGGGGCCGAAGCTGTCGTCTTTTCTCAGTTCGTAACCGAAGCCGTAGCGGCCCGGCAGCATTGGGAGCGCGCCGCCGACGTGGGCGCAGACCATTTTCAACTTGGGAAATTTCTCGAAGCCGCCGGTGAAGATGAAGCGCGTCAACGACAACGTTGTGTCGAACGGCCGGCCGAGCATTTCCGGCAGGCGGAAGATCTCCATCTTCTCGTTGCCGATGGTGAACTTGGGCGGATGGATGAACAACGGCACGTTCAAATCGCTGACCATTTCAAAAAACGGCGCCGCCCGCGGCGAGTCGAGATATTCACCGTTGGTGCTGGAGTTGATCATAATGCCCTTGAGCTTGTACTCGCGAATCGCCTTCTCGGTTTCTTTAAGAATCTTGTCGTTGTCGTAGGGCACGGAGCAGGCCAGGCCGAGCAAACGTTTCGGATGCTTCGCCGTCAATTCCGCCGCATGGATGTTGAATTCTTGGACGACCTTCAATTGATCGTAGCCCTCCGGCGAACGAATCCAGTTGTTGCCGAAGACGGTGATGTCGACGCCGGCCTTGTCCTGTTCTTCGAACAAGCCAGGCAAGTTGAACATCGATTTCGGCGATTTGGGGTGAAACCAACTCTGTGGCACGAGATGGGCGTGGCAGTCGATGATCATGTGAATTTACCTTTCCGTCGGAGAACATTATGGGTGCGTTGCGCGGAAGTCAAATTACGATGAGCCAGGGCCGATGCCTCGGATATCTTCGAGTGGAGTTTCGTCGTTGTGAAATTAGCGCGCGGCGCGATACGCCAGGATGATTAAGAAGATGCCGAGGGCTATTAACGCATATCCGACTTTGTAAAGCGTTGCCCATCCGCGCGTCATTTTTTCTGGTCCCCACGAACTCCAGATGCCGCGGCGAAAAAGCCGCAACTTCGCCATCAGGACAGAACTGAAGCCGGACCACAGCAGAAATCGAACTGTGCCGGTGGGACTCATCAAATACTGAAGAGTTCCGATTGCGCAAACGACTACAAACAACGGCATTATTGCAGAATAGTCAGATGTCACGTAGACAATTCGTCCGCTCGGCTCCTTTTCATAGCTCCACCAAGACATGTGACCTCCGATTTTTGTCGGATGGGTGGAGGCGCGCGACGCCGATACCCATCGTTGTTGCTATGGCGCGATTGTAGACTGGATCGGTGCGCGACGGCAAATGAATGATGGGTATCGCGGAGTTTATTCTGAGCCATCGCCGAAGGGCTCCACCCATCCCACGAGTTAGGAATGACCAAGCCGTAGCGGGACTATCGATTCAACTCGACCAGCTTCATCAGCTCGGCGGCGTTGAGGTCGGATACGGCCCAGTAGCGTAGGCCGCCTCGATCCCAGTGGACGATGTTGTAGCCGTGGGTGCTCTGCGCTTTCGCTGGCGCGTCTTGGGCCGATGCGGCGGGCCAGATGAAGAGGTTGATCAGGTGCTGGTCGTGCCGGTACACGAGCGCGGCCACGGCGCGCTTGTCGACATAGTCGAGCCGTCCGCCGATGAGCGGGAAATCTTGCGGCGCGCCGTCGATGACTGGCGGCGCGAAGTCGACTTTGCTGTTGAACCAGGGCTTGACGGTGTGTTGGTCTGACGATGCGACGTCGGTCAAATGATCGACCATCAATGAGCGCACATGAGCGGCGATCACGTCGTCGACTAAATTTTTCTCGCTAGAACGCCCGGTGAAAACAAGTGAGAGACTTACGGCGACGATCGCCACAGACGCGAGGGCGGCGCCGAAATTGAGCCACGATAAAGATATTTCTTTGCGCGCCGGCCGCGCTTCGACGGCGCCGGGAAGATTGGCGAGAATACGGCCGCGCAAGTGATTCGGCGCGGAATGGTAGGTGGCCGATTGCTTGACGGCGATTTGCGCGGCGAGGGCGAGTTGATGGGCGTCGGCGCAGTCGGCGCAGCTTTTTAAGTGGTTGGTAATCTCCGCTGAGCGGTGCAGGTCCAGCTCGTTGTCGAGGTAGGACGAGAGCAGCGGTCGCGCTTCGGTGCAGTTCATGTTACGGCCTCCTTTCCATGCGCTGGAAAATCTCCAGTAGTTGTTTGCGCGCGCGGGCCAAGCGCGACATGACGGTGCCGATGGGGATGTCGACGATGACGGCGATTTCTTTATAGGTTAAATCTTCCAGCTCGCGCAGCACCAACACTTCGGGAAACTCCAGCGGCAATTGTTCCACCGCTTTGTTTACCCATTCCTTTTCGGCGTTACGCAGTAGCGCCGCTTCGGGATTGTTCCGGGCAAAATCCAGCGCCATCGGCGCACCGTCCCATTCCAGATTATCGGCCTCGTCATCGAACGCGGCGCGGCAACCTTCTCCCTGTTTCTGGCGCAATGCCGTGTAGCAAGTGTTGCGCACGATGGTCAGCAGCCAGGCGCGACCGTTGTCGCCGCGAAAGCTGGCAAAAAATTTAAACGCACGCAGATAAGCCTCTTGCACCAAATCGTCGGCGTCGGCGGATTGGCGCGTCAGCCAGCGGGCGAGGTTGTAAGCAGCGTCGAGGTGGGGCAGGACCAGCGCCTCGAACCGCCGCAGCTTAAGCGCGTCGGTATCCTCGGTTAAATTTTTGTTACGCCACATTGTGGGAGTACCGCTTTCGCGCCGACTTTATTCCCTGTGCAACAAAAACACCAATGGCGGGAATATTTCGCCGCCCGATGCGGTCTTGCATGGATGAAAGTATTTTCAAAGGGGGAATCGATCCATGGACAGAAGAGATTTTTTAAAATTGGCGGGCATCGGCGGGGCGGTATTTGCGTCGGGGCTCAGCGGTTGCGCGACGGCGGTTAACGGACCGGGGGGAGCGGTGGCGCAGTCGGAGGATTTTTTTTTCTTGCAGTTGTCCGATACCCACTGGGGCTTTACAGGGCCGGCGGCGAATCCCGACGACGCGGTCACGTTGAAAAAGACGGTTGAGACGATCAACAGTTTAGATGTTGCGCCTGACTTCATCGTTTTCACCGGCGACTTGACCCATACCACTGACGACGGCAAAGAGCGGCGCAGCCGTTTGGACGGCTTCCGTGACATCGTCGGCAAATTGAAAGTCAACACGCGGCGCTTCATGCCCGGAGAGCATGATGCTTCTCTCGACCGCGGCGAAGCCTATCAAGAATTTTTTGGCGCGCCGAACTACACTTTCGATCACAAAGGCGTTCACTTCATCGTTCTCGACAACGTGTCCGACCCGGCCGGCGCCATCGGTGACAAACAATTGGAGTGGCTCGGCAACGATTTGAAGCGGCTCGACAAAGACGCGCGCATCGTGGTGCTGACCCATCGGCCGCTGTTCGATCTCTATCCGCAGTGGGATTGGGCGACCCGCGACGGCGCCAAGGCGGTTTCCTTGTTACTGCCGTACCGTAACGTGACGGTCTTCTACGGCCACATCCATCATGAACATCACTTCATGACCGCGCATATTCCGCATCATTCCGCCAAGTCGTTGATCTTTGCGCTGCCGGCGCCCGGCTCGGTGCCCAAGCGCGTGCCAGTTTTGTGGAACGATGGGACACCTTACAAAGGTCTCGGTTTTAGGCAGGTTACGGCGCGGACGAAAAGTTTGGACTGCGCGATCAGCGAGTTGTCCGTGGTGAAAGGTTAAGGCGATGAAATCGATTAAAACAAATTTATTTGTGCTGGCGATCATTCTTAGTGCCGGCGGTGGACTTTGGCTGAGCGTCAATTGGGTGCGTGCCCAGGCGAGCGAGCAGGTGATTCAGATCACGGCGAAAAAATTCGAGTTCTCGATGCCCGAGATCGTGCTCAAGAAAGGCGTGCCGGTGATTATTGAAGTAAGGTCGGAAGATGTCGTGCACGGCTTCAATATTCCCGACTTCGGCGTGCGCGAGGATGTCGTGCCGGGGCGGGTGACGCGGGTGCGCGTGTTGCCGGATAAAAGTGGCACCTTCACTTTTCGTTGCGATCATTTTTGCGGCAGCTTTCACGAAGAGATGGAAGGGACGCTGATCGTCACAGATTGATTGCTGTCTCGTCATTTGACGACTTAGCAGGTCGATGAAAGCCCTCTCGGAGTCCTTCGACCGGGCTCAGGACGAACGGAGAGGTATTGATAACACTGATGATGCTCCGTTCACGCTGAGGCTCTCGAAGCATTCCGAAATGTTTTCAGCGGCCGGCTTAAGTCGAAGTCAGTTTGAGCCCGATGATACCGGCGACGATCAGACCCATGCAGGCGAGCCTCGGCAGCGCGGCGGACTCGGCGAATAGCGCGATGCCGAGGATCGCCGTGCCGGTGGCGCCGATGCCGGTCCAGACGGCGTAGCCGGTGCCGAGCGGGATCGTCTTAATCGCTTGGGCGAGACAGTAGAAACTCGCCAAGCCGCTGAGGATGGTGACGGCGCCCCAATAAATGTTGGTCAGTCCGTCGGTATAGCGCAAGCTGACGGCCCAAAGGATTTCTAAAAAGCCGGCGAAGATCAATAATGCCCATGCCATAGGAATCTCCTAACGTTAAACTTGCTTGTGTCGATAGCTGTCGATGGCGAGAAACAAAGCGCCAAAAGTGATCGCCATGTCGGCGATATTAAAAATGCCGGTGCGCAGCGGGCCGATGCCGACGTTCAAAAAATCGATCACCCGGCCGTCGTAGGCGACGCGGTCGATCAAATTGCTGATGCCGCCGGCGAAAACCAAAGTCAGACAAACCAGCGCGGTGCTGGGAAGCGACTGAGTGAAGAGTAAATATATGCCCAGCCCCAACAAAAAAAATCCCACCAGCACGGTGAAAACCAGATGACGCCAAGGATCGGGCAGCGAGGCGCCGAGACTCAAAAACGCGCCGCTGTTTTCGGCGTACTGCAAACGAAACGCGTCGCCGGCGAATGAGATCAGCGCGCCGGGCGCCAAATATTGCTTAGCGATCGCTTTGGTGGCCTGGTCGCAAACGACGCTGACGATGGCAATGAGCGACACAGTTAGGATTCTCGGCAAACGATTCATCTCCTGTCTTTGGTAACGTTTCTAGCTTCATGTTACAAACAGCGCCATGACTCGTTCGAAGCAACAATTGGCCAGACTGATTGGCGGCGCCCTGGGTGAGATCAAAGCGGATCTGATTATTCTCGGCGGCACCCTCGTCAACGTTTATTCCGGCGAACTGCTCGACGGTCTGGAGATCGCGATCGTCGACGGGCGCATCTGCTACGTCGGCCCGAGCGCCGGACACACGCGTAGCGCGGCGACTGAGTTGCTCGATGCCAGCGGCTGCTTTGTTTCGCCAGGATTCATCGACGGCCACACCCACATCGGCCACTACGCTCGGCCCTATGAAAATCTGCAATCGTTTTTGCCCCACGGCACGACGGCGTTGGTGGCGTCCTGCGATGAGTTGGCGACGGTGTTTGGCTTGCGCGGTGTGAAACTATTTTTAGACGAAGTCGAAAAACATCCGCTGCGAGTTTACACGCTGGTATCGATGGTGGCGCCGCAGGATCCGCTCTTGTGCAGCACCGCGACTTTCACCGACAAGGAAATCGCCGAGGCGCTCGACGATCCGCGCGTGCTCGGCATGGGCGAGATCGTTTCCTGGCTGCGCTTGCTTCAATGCGACGACGAAATTCTTTCGCGCTTGGAAATCGCTAGTCGACGCGGCCAGATCGTCCACGGCCACACCGCCGGGGCGCGGGATCGAAAACTTTGCGCCGTTGCCGCCGCCGGGATTTCCTCCTGTCATGAGCCGATCCGTTTCGAAGATGCTTTGGAACGGCTCAGGCTCGGCTATTGGACCATGTTGCGCGAAGGATCGCTGCGCCAGGATTTGGCCGAGACCTTGCCGCAGTTGATTTCTGCCGGCGTAAACTTAAATCGCTTGATTCTGGTCACTGACAGCATGAGCGCCGACGATATTGCCGAGCGCGGCCATATGGACAACGTGGTGCGCCGGGCGATTTCACTCGGGCTGACACCATTGCAGGCGATTCAATCGGTGACGCTCAACGCCGCGACTTATTCTGGACTGGAACAAGAGATTGGCGGCATAGCGCCGGGCCGCTTCGCCGATATAGTTCTGCTCGACGATCTCGAACAGTGTCACGTGCGCAAAGTCTTGATCGGCGGCAAAGTGGTTGCGGCAAAAGGTGTGTCGACGGTTCCATCCGCGCCCATTGCGCTGCCGGTGGAACTTAGCGGTCCGCTGAAGCTGAGCATAGATATCACCCCGGAGGTTTTCAAAATTCCCGCGCCGAGCGCCGCGCCAAAAGTGCGGGTGATGGAACTGGTCAATCAAACGATTACCGCCGAGCGGCTGATCGAGTTCAACGCGCCGTCGGGTTTCGTCGAAGCGAATTTATACGACGACCTGTTGAAAGTGGCGATGTTCGATCGCCATGGGCGGACGAAGCAAGTGGCCTTCGGTTTTCTCAAAGGCTTCGGCGCGAAAGTCGGCGCGGTGGGTTTGACGACCAATTTGGACGAGAACACGTTGATGGTCGTCGGCGGCAACGATGGCGATATGGCGCTGTGCGCCAACATATTGCTCGAAGCCGGTGGCGGCATGGCGATCGTCGATGGCGGCCAACTGTTGGAGAAACTCGAATTTCCCTTTGGCGGGATTTTCTCCCTGCTGCCTTGGCAGGTAGTCGGGCAGGGACTGCGGCGGGTTCAAACCCGGCTAAAAGAAATGGGCTCGCCTTTCGACAAGCCCATTTTTGCTTTGAACTTTTTGCCCTTCGTGACGTTGCCGGCGCTGCGCATCACGGCGCGCGGTTTGGTCGACGCCAAGGAGCGGCGCATCGTATCGTTGTTCGCCGATTGAGTTATGACACGCCTTCTTTTTTGACGTCTTGGCGGATCGGCAGCACGCGCGCTTCGTTTTTCTTCATCGAGATGTGGCCTTCGAGGATCGCGCCGTCGCCGATGACCAGACTGATGGTCGTCACGTCGCCGACCACCGAGCCGGGCGGTTGGATTTCCAATTTTTTCTCGGCCACCACGTCGGCCATCACTTTGCCTTGCACCAAGATCGACTGGGCGGAAACTTTTCCTTTGACGATCGCTTGCTGGCCGACAGTGATGTGGCCTTGGGCGACGATCTCGCCTTCAACTTCGCCGTCGATGGTCGCCTGTCCTTCAAAATGAAGCTTACCGTTGATCTTCGTGCCGGCGCCAAGATATGCGCCCACATCCGCCGGAACTCCACTCGGTCGATTGCTTTCTGCCATGATTGCTCCCCCTTCGCAGTGCAATATATAAATCACTCGCCAATCTTTGTCTATGATTCGCGCGCTTAGTTCCGCTTAAAAAATCTGATTCCTTTTGCCTTCGCGTCGGCGCATCTGTTATAAATCCTTTGTGTGACGGTCATCACTTGTGCCGATTCCCATCAGTACTCATCGAAAGTAGCGTTTTCAGCATAGGAGTGTTTCATGCATAGCGAAGATCTGCGGGATTACCTCGACATCCTCGAAGAGTATCACGAAGTGCAACGGATCGGCGCCGAGGTCGATTGGAATCTCGAGATGGGCGCGATCACGCGCCGGGTCTACGATCTCGGCGCGCCGGCGGCGCTGTTCGAAAATATCAAAGGCTATCCCAAAGGCTTTCGCGCTTTGGGCGCACCGCTGGGCACGAGTACGTATCCGGGCCACGGCCAGTTCGCGCGCACGGCGTTGGCGATGAACATGGCGCCAAGTTCGTCGGCTAAAGAGATCATGGCGACTTATTTAGAGCGCAAAGAAAAATTGATTCCACCGGTGCGAGTCAAGACCGGCCCGTGCAAAGAAAATATCGATATCGGCGACGCGGTGGACGTGCTCAAGTTTCCCATCCCGCTGATCCACGGCGGCGACGGCGGCCGTTACATCGGCACTTGGCACACGGTGATCACCAAGGATCCCGACAGTTCTTGGGTCAACTGGGGCATGTACCGTTTGATGGTGCACGACCGCAATACGCTCGGCTGCTTGTTTCCGATGCAGCAGCATATCGGCCAGATGTATCAAAAATATGAAGCGATGAATAAACCGATGCCGGTGGCGGTCGCGATCGGCGGCCAGCCGGTGATTCCGCTGGTCAGCTGCGTGATGTTGCCGCCCTACGTCAACGAGGCCGATGTCGCCGGCGCGCTCCAAGGCGCGCCGATTCCCATGGTCAAGTGCGAAACTATC
This sequence comes from Deltaproteobacteria bacterium, assembly GCA_009692615.1. Lineage (NCBI taxonomy): Bacteria > Pseudomonadati > Myxococcota > Myxococcia > Deltaproteobacteria bacterium. The sequence continues at coordinate 11,631 of SHYW01000129.1, forward strand.
GATCTGGAAGTGCCAGCGTCGGCGGAGATCGTCATCGAAGGCGAAGTGCTGCCGCACGAGCGCCGCACCGAAGGGCCGTTCGGCGAGTACATGGGGTACGAGGCCGGCAAGTCGTCGCCCAAACCGATTCTAAAAATCAAAGCGATTACCTATCGCAACAATCCGATCCTGCCGTTTTCCAACATGGGCATGCCGGTGCATGAAGGGCAGACCGCTACCGCCTTGATCAAGGGCGCGGAGATTTATGCTGAATTGAAAAAGCTCGGGCTGCCGGTGAAGGCGGTTTATTGCCCGCCCTTCGGCGTCGGTCACATGTGTGTGGTGTCGACGGAAATTCCGTTCATCAATTTTGCCCGCCGCGTCGCCCACGCGGTGTGGGCGACCAAGCCGGGTCTGTTTGTCTATTACATGGTGATAGTCGAACCCGACGTCGATCCGACCAACATGGACGAAGTGCTGCACGCGATTACCACCAAATGTCATCCGGTCAACGGCATCCACCATGTGCCGCATATTCCCGGCTTTCCGGTGCTGCTGCCGTTCTTACCGCCCAAAGAAAGGTTGATCGGCGACGCCGCCGGCGTGATCTTCGATTGCACCTGGCCAAAGGATTGGCCCAAAGAAAGCATTCCCGAGAAAGCGACCTTCGAAAATCTCTGGCCGAAAGATTTACAAGTGCGCGTGCTGCAGAACTGGGAGGCTTACGGTTTTGGCAAGGCGGAAACTTTGAAGCCGCGCTAGAAATCGTCGCGGCATTAGCAATGCTTAAGAAGCGCGCGGCTTGATCGCCCGAGCCATGCGCCGGGGAATTTGCTTCACCGATGCTTTACCGGCGCCCCAAGGTGAGTGGAGATACCAGCCGCCGATGTCAGTCGCCGCCATCGGCCGCGCCATGTGAAATCCCTGGGCGACATCGCAACCGAGGCTCGCCAAACGATCCCACATCTCTTGGGTTTCCACGCCCTCAGCGATCACTTGCAGGGCCAAACGTTGGCCCAGGTCGATGATCGAGCGCACGATCGCTTGGTCATGATCGTTGGTGGTCATCTGACTGATGAAGGTCCGGTCGATTTTGATGCCGGTGATCGGTAGTTTTTTGAGATTTCCGAAGGACGAGTAGCCGGTGCCGAAATCGTCGATGTAGATGCGCATACCGCGGCTGCTCAAGTGCTCCAAAGCTTTAGAGACATTCAAATCTTCGTTGAGAATGACGTTTTCGGTGATCTCAATTTCCAGAAGATCGGCCGGCAAGTCATATTCTTTGAGCAACCCGTCGATATAGTCGGGCAGGGAGTCGTCGTTAAAATTGCGTGGCGATAAATTGACCGCCACCGGAATGTGAAACCCGACGCGGTGCCAAAGCCGGCATTGGGCGATAGCCTCGCGCAATACCCAGCGGCTGAGCGCGTGGATCAAGCCGGTGCGTTCGGCCACCGGCACGAATTGATAGGCTGGCAGCAACCCATGCTGCGGGTGATGCCACTGGGCCAGCGCTTCGACGCCGAGCATTTTCCCGGTGCGCAAATCGACTTTAGGTTGATAGAAGAGCGCCAGTTGGTTTTGTTCGATGGCGCTGCGCAGGCCGCTCACATAGGCTTGCTTGAGCTCGGTGTAAGGATCGCTGCTGGAATCGTAGATGGAAAATCCGCGGCTATGTTGCTTGGTGTTCTCCAAGGCGATGGTGGCGCGCTGAAACAACAGATTAGCGTTGTCACTGTGCGCCGGATAAAGCGCGACGCCGATGCTGGCCGCGAGATCGATGGGCACGCCATCGATCACAAACGGCGAATCCACCGTGCGCAAGATGCGGCGACAGATATCGTCGAGCTGGGGTTTGCCGAGCGCCGGTAACAGCGCGGCGAATTCATCGCCGCCCAGATGAGCTTTGATAGATGACGCGCCGATCGCTTTGTGAAATCGTTTGGCCAGCTGTTTGAGCAGTGCGTCGCCTTTATTGGGACCGAGAATGTGATTGATGTCGCGAAAACGATCGAGACCTAAGATGATCAGGGCAAACGGCGCGCAGTCTGGCGTCTGGATCGCGTGTTCCAGTTCTTGATTGAATGACTGGCGATCAAGCAGCCCACGGCGTTGGGCGGCATCCGACAACGGCGCCGGCGTGAGTGGCGCCGATTGAAAAAAATCAAGATTTACCGCGCTCTTGGGCTTTTGCTGACCAATTTGCGGCATTATTTTATTAAGTGTGTTCGATACAAAGCAGGCTCAGTAGACAAGATATCCCTGTATATGCCACGAAATACGTTTTCACGCAATAAAATAATTCTATTATGTTGTAGCAAAGTGATTATGTCAGGGGTTAACGGCAACGTAATTATGTCAGGGTGGAAGGATGACAACCCTGACAATGAAAGACGAGAAACGACTAGACGTAATTCAACGAGTATATCGCAGCGAGATCACCGTGGTTGAGGCCG
>SHYW01000130.1 GCA_009692615.1 Deltaproteobacteria bacterium
GCCAACCGAAGGAGAACCCAACACCAAAATCTAAATCGACGTGCCAGCTCAACAATAAACCCCAGGGGCTTCAAAGCCCTTTTCTCTTAACCTGACTGGTACACTATTGCGCCGCTATCTGGCACATTTTCTCTCCGCCATTGACACATAGTACTGCGGCACTTTGCGATCGTCGGTGAGCTTCAGTTGCTCGCGCAGGATTTGATAGAGATGCTCGCCGGCTTTGACCCGATAGAGATTAGTCGTGCCTTTACCAGGCTGAGGTCGTTCCGCCGCGGCGCTCGCTGGCGCGCCTCGGGCCAACAGTTCTGAGCGCAAAGGAATAAAAACTTTATCGCCGATGCGCAAGGTGTCGATATTTTTGATCTGTGGGTTGAGGCCGCGAATAATCACAACGTAGGCACTAAATTGTTTTCCCGAGAGCCTTTCCCTTCAACCAAGATACGCCACAGGGAATCGCCCGGACCGATTTGTCGATCCTCGCCTTCCACTGCCTTACCTTGGAACAATCGGGTGTTGACCGACTTGCGCAGAGCGATTTCAGGCGGCGTACTCTCCTGGCCGCCGGCCGGCGAAGCAACATTCACCAACAGCGAACAGGCAGCACTCGATAAAAGCCGCAATAAGCTGCGCGTCATTTTACTTTCCATACGGCTCCTCCCGGCGTGTCTTCAATGATGACGCCGCTCGCCGCCAGTTGGTTGCGAATGGAATCGGCCTCGGCCCAATTTTTCGCTTTGCGCGCCAGCTCCCGTTCGGCGATGCGCATTTCGATCTGCTCCCGGCTCACCGTTGCTTTTCTAAGCCAGCGTTCCTTCTTGCGCTCGAAGTAGCCATCTTGCAACAGACCGAGGCCGTCGCATATGGCACGCAGCGCCGCCAGGCGTGGCTCCAGGCCGCGGCTCTTATTCTCGTCGAGTAAACGATTGAGCGTGCGCACTTCGTCAAAGATCAACGCCAGCGCCCGCGGCGTGTTGAAGTCATCGTCCATTTCTTGGCGAAACGCCTCGATGATCGACGCTTCCGGCGGCGCGCTAGTTTTTACCGCCCGGCCGGCACGCTCGATGGTGTCGTAAATTCGATCCGTCGCACTGCCCGCTTCTTCGAGTCCGTCTTGGGAAAAATCCATCGGGCTGCGATAATGGCTCGATAAAAAATAATGGCGCAAGGCCGCGGCGTCGAAATTTTCCAGGATCTCGTGGATGGTGAAAAAATTCCCCAGCGACTTGGACATCTTTTCTTGATTGATATTGAGAAAGCCGTTGTGAATCCAATAGCGCGCCAACCTTTCGCCGCTGGCGCCTTCGGACTGGGCGATCTCGTTTTCATGGTGCGGAAAAATCAGATCGCGCCCGCCGCCGTGAATATCGAAGGGCTGGCCCAAATATTTCGTGCTCATGGCCGAGCACTCGATATGCCAGCCGGGCCGGCCCGAACCCCAAGGACTGTCCCATGTCGGCTCCCCGGGCTTACTCGATTTCCACAAAGCGAAATCGAGCGGCGAACGTTTGCGCACATCGACTTCCACCCGCGCACCGGCTTCCAGCTCGTCGATTTTTTTGCCCGACAGTTTGCCGTAAGAAGCGAACCCCGCGACGGCGTAAAAAACATCGCCATCGATATTGTACGCCAGCCCCTTGGCTTCTAACTGTTGAATGATCGCGATGATCTCGCCGATATGTTGGGTCGCGCGCGGCTCGACGGTAGGCGGCAATAAACCCAACATCGCGCCGTCGCGGTTGAACTCGGCAATGTAGCGATCGGTGATCGCCGTGCAGCTCACGCCTTCTTGGTTGGCGCGCTTGATGATCTTGTCATCGACATCGGTAAAGTTGCGCGCGTAGGTGACATCGTAACCGGAATATTTTAAATAGCGGCAGATTACGTCGAAGGTGAGCAAAAAGCGGCAATGACCCATGTGGGCGGAATCGTAAACCGTCACGCCGCACACATACATGCGCACTTTGCCCGGAGTGAGCGGCGTAAAGATTTCTTTTTCGCCGCTCAAAGTATTGAGAATTTTTAGCGCCATGGGAACGGAATGTCATCTTACGGCAGGATTTGGTTTTTGCAAGTGAATCCCGTCCCATTCACTTGATTCGGATGGCAAAACAGCATAGATCAAAAGCCTATGAATTTCGCCAAGCCTTACCAAGATCTCAGAGAATTTATCGCCGCTCTCGACGATCAGCAAAAACTCTATCGCATCGCTAAGGAAATCAACAAGGACAGCGAACTCCAACCGCTGGTGCGCTGGCAATATCGCGGCGGCATCGCCGAATCAGCTCGGCGCGGATTTTTATTTGAAAATGTCGTCGACGGCAAAAAGCATAAGTACAACTGCCGAGTCCTGGTCGGCGGCCTGTCGGGCTCAGAGGCGATTTACAGCTTGGGCATGAAGTGCCAGCCGGAAGAAGTTCCGGACCGTTGGATTCACGCGCTGGATAATTTAATCCCGCCGGTCATGGTCGACGGCGGCCCGGCCCAAGAAGAAGTTCACATGGGCGCCGAACTGCTCGCCCATGGTGGGATTAACGAATTCGCGATTCCGATTTCCACTCCAGGTTTCGATAACGGTCCCTACATCACCGCCGGCCACTGGATCACCAAAGATCCCGAAACCGGGCAGCGCAACGTCGGCAACTACCGCGGTCTGATCAAGGGACCCGATTGCGCCGGCCTCATGACCGGCACACCGCAGGATTTGTCGAATCAGTGGGAAAAATGCCGGCGCATGGGCAAGCCGTTGGAAGTCGCAATCGTTGTCGGCACCATCCCGGTGGTTTCCTACGCCGCGACGCAAAAAGTTCCGCCCGATGTCGACGAGCTGGCATTAGCCGGCGGTCTCCAGGGCGCGCCGGTGCAGCTGATTAAATGCAAGACCATCGACATTGAAGTGCCGGCGACTTCGGAAATCGTCTTGGAGGGAATTATCCCGACCAAGTACATGGAAGAAGAAGGTCCCTATGGCGAGTCCATGGGCTACATCGATCCGCGCACGCTAAGTTTAATGTTCGAACTAAAATGCGTCACGCACCGGAAAAATCCCATCTGGGTGTCGATCATCAGCCAAGTGACGCCGAGCGAAAGCTCCAAGATCAAAGCGATGGGCATGTCCACGCTGATTAAGCGTTACTTGATCAAGAAAGGCTTCGACAGCGTGCACGATGTTCACTTGATCGAGCCGTTAGTTAACCTGCGTCCCTATGTCGCCGTCAGCCTTAAGAAACGCAACGATGAAGAGCCGGGGCAAGTGATGCAAGCAATTTTGGATTACGGCGACCGGGTCGGCAAGATGGTGGTTGCCTGCGACGAAGACATCAACATCAAAGATCCGGTCGCGGTCACCTGGGCTATCACGCATCGCTCGCAACCGCACAAAGATTTTAAAATTATTGCGGACCGACCGTTCGGCGCCACGCCCATCGGCATGGTCTGCACTCATCCGTCGAGCCGCTACGACAACTGCGAGTCATCGGTACTGATCGACGCCACGCGCAAAGCCGACTTTCCGCCGTTGTCACTGCCGAAAAAAGAATTCATGGTGCGCGCCAAAGAACTGTGGGAAGAGTTGGGCTTGCCGAATTTGGAACCGCAGGAGCCTTGGCATGGTTATCTGATGGGTTATTGGCCCGACGATTTGTCCGAGGAAGCCGATTTAGCGGCCAAGAGCGAACATGAAAAAGTCTGGGAACGGTTACGCCAAACCCGCGTCGAAGTCGGCGAAGGCGACACCATGAAGACGATGCGCGCGCGCTGGGGCAAAACCCACTCTGGCCGGTCTGTATAAATCATGAAAAAACAGCTGACTCTCAACGTCAACGGCCAAGACTATGAAGTCGAAGTCGAAGCCAACCGCTTGCTGTTGCAAGTGCTGCGCGACACTCTTGATCTCACCGGCACCAAGGAAGGTTGCAGCATCGGCGTGTGCGGCGCGTGCAGCGTGATCCTGGACGGACGGTTGGTGAGTTCATGCCTGACATTAGCGGCGGGCTGCGAAGGCAAGCCGATCGAAACCATTGAAGGTTTGGCGAAGGATGGCAAGCTCCATCCGCTTCAGCAGGCGTTCATTGAATATGGCGGCTTCCAGTGCGGCATCTGCACGCCGGGACAGATCATGGCGGCGAAGTCATTACTCGACGAAAATCCCAAACCCAGCGAAGAGGAAGTCAAAGAATGGATGTCGGGAAACCTCTGCCGCTGCACCGGTTACTACAAAATACTCGAATCGGTGATGGCCGTGGTCAATGGTAAGACAGATCCGGATTATCAGTTTCGTAAACGCGAAACGACGGCGAAGATTCAGAGCTTGGATGTTTACAAAGCAATAGCAAAAACGACTTCGGATTAAGAGATATCTCGCAAAGGCGCAAAGACGCCAAGTTAAGTCTAAGAATTTATTCTTCTCTTTGCGAGCTTAGCGTCTTTGCGAGAGATATTCCGAGAGTATTACGAGCCGATCAACCATGTCTAAATCAGAAAAATTCTCCGTCGTCGGCAAACGCGTTCAGCGCGTCGAAGGGTTCGACAAAGTCACTGGCGATTCGAAATTCATCGCCGACATTCATTTACCCGGTATGCTGACGGGCCGAATCCTGCGCAGCCCCTACCCTCACGCGCGCATTCGCAGCATCGATATCAGCAAAGCGGAGAAACTGCGCGGCGTGCGCGCCGTGGTCACCGCCGAAGACACCATCAAGCGGCCATGGGGCGCGTTCTTCGCCGATCAGTACATTCTCTCCGTCGGAAAAACTCGTTACGTCGGCGAAGAAGTCGCCGCCGTCGCCGCCATCGATCCCGACATCGCCGAAGAAGCGTTAGACTTGATTGAAGTCGATTGGGATCCGTTGCCCGGCGTGTTTGACGCCGAAGAAGCGATGCAAGACGGCGCTCCATTAGTCCACGACGACAAGCCCAATAATATCGCGATGCATTTGGATCTGGAGCGCGGCAACATCGCTCAGGCCTTCGCCGATTCGGATATCATCGTCGAGGATACTTTCACCAGCATGCCGCAGTGGCACTGTGCCATCGAGACCATCGGCAGCGTGGCCGAGTATGCGCCCAGTGGCAAATACACGATCTACATGAACACCCAGACCTTGTTCAATGCGCGTTATCGCATCGCCACGGCACTCGGCGTGCCTGAGACCGACGTGCGGGTCATTCAAAGCGCCGTCGGCGGCGGCTTTGGCGGCAAGTCCTGCGACGATAACAACGCGCTGGTCTGCGCCGTGCTGGCGCGCAAGGCCGGCAAACCGGTACGGGTCATCAATACCCGTGAAGAAGAATTTCTCGCCGGCTGCCGGCCGCGCGTGTTCATGAAGATCAACGTTAAACTCGGCTTCAAAAAAGACGGCCGCATCCGCGCCAAAGAATTAAAGATCATCGCCGACAATGGCGCCTACTCGGCCAAAGCGCCGGCGATCACCGGCGTCGCCGCCATGCGTCATGACACCTGCTACAAATATTCCGACGTGAAGCTTGAAGCCAAACTGATCTACACGAACAAGATTCCCACCGGCGCCTTTCGCGGCTTCGGCAATCCCTCGGCGGAGTGGGCGGTGGAGCAAGCCATCGACTTGGGCGCCCACGCGCTGGGCATCGATCCATTGGAGATCGCCCGGATCAACGCCGCCGAAACCGGCTACGTTTCACCGCATGGCAATCGCGTCACCAGCTGCGAACTAAAGCAGTGCCTCGACATGGCCGAGAAGATGATCGACTGGAAGACCAAGCGCGCCAACAAAGCGCCCAACACCGGCTTGGGCTTGGCTTGCACGGTTCATGTCAGCGGCAAGCGCCACTTTGGCGACTACGATGGCAGCTCGGCGACGATAAAAATCAACGAAGACGGCAAGGCGTTGATTCTCAGCGGCGAAGGCGAATGCGGCCAGGGCGTGCACACCGCGATGTGCCAAATCGCCGCCGAAGAGTTGGGCGTGCGCGTCGAGGATGTGGAAATTTCCCGCGCCGACACCGATCTCACGACATTCTGTTTAGGCGCGTTTGCTAGTCGACTAACTTACGTCAGCGGCAACGCGGTCAAGAACGCCGCGACCAACGTCAAAGCGCAGCTCTTCGAGCAAGCCGGCGAAATGTTGGAAGCCAACGCGGCGGATTTAATTTCGCGCGACGGCAGAATTTTCGTCAAAGGCGCCGATGGCAAATCGGTCACCGTCGCCGACGTCGCCCGCGCCAGACTATTTCGCCACAATGGCGCGCCGATCGTCGGCTCCGGCAGTTTCGACGCCGACTCGGTACTGCCAGACGGCACGCGCTTTGGCAACGAATCCGGCGCGTACAATTACGGCGTGCAAGCCGCGCAGGTTCACGTCGATCCGCTTACTGGCCAAGTCAAAGTTTTGCAGATGGTCGTCGCCTCGGACTGCGGCACGGTGATCTATCCAATCGGTGCCGAAGGCCAGGTTGAAGGCGGTTTGGCTCAAGGCATCGGCTACGCGCTGACTGAAGGATTGCAGTTCGACGAAGGCCGGCCGCTCAATCCCAATTTTTCCGATTACCGTATCCCGTCCATGCGCGACATGCCGCCGCTGCAACACGCCTTCGCAGACTCCTACGAACCAACAGGGCCGTTCGGAGCGAAAGGCTTGGGCGAGCTCAACATGGATCCGACGGCAGCCGTGATCAACAACGCGATCTTCGATGCCGTCGGCGTGCGCGTGAAAACTCTGCCGATCACGCCGGAGAAAATTCTGCGGGCACTAAAAGAAAAACAGAACAGCAAGTAAGCGGCAAATGAGCCATGAAAGCGAAAAACTTTTACACCACGAAGCGCACGAAGGACACGAAGGGTTTTGGGAAACCATATTCTCGTTCCGAACTTCGTGCTCTTCGTGTCCTTCGTGGTGAGAATCTCTTTTCGACCTAAGCGCGGATACACGCATGATAAGATTCGACTACCAAGAACCGACGACGCTGAAAAAAGTCTTCGCCATGATGGAAAAACATGGCGAAGAGGGCCGGGTCATGGCTGGCGGGACATCGCTCCTGATCATGATGCGCCAGCGTTTACTCACGCCCAAGGTCGTGATCAGCCTGAACCGAGTCCCCAAGTTCGACAAGATCAGCTACAGCGCCAAAGACGGCTTGCGCATCGGCGCCGGCGCGCGCCATCGTGACATCGAGTTATCGAAGGCCGTGCGGCAGCACTATCCCCTGCTCCATGAGACTTTTCGCAAAGTCGCCCAGCCACGGATTCGCAACATGGGCACCGTAGGTGGCAACCTAGCTGCGGGCGATCCGCTCACCGATCCCGGCGCCAGCTTGATCGCACTCGATGCCCAAGTGACGTTAACCAGCAGCAATGGTCAAAGAACCTTGCCGCTGGATGAGTTCTTCATCGACTATTATCAAACCGCCATAGAGCCCGGAGAACTGTTAACCCAGATCCACGTCCCACCGCCGACCCGGCCCGCCTGGGCGCATATCAAGTTCACGCCGCGCAGCGTTGAAGATTTCGCCACCGTCGGCGTGGCGATTACTCTGAATGTAATAGACGGAATCTGTGAAGACGTACGTTTAGGTCTAAATTCCGTCTCCTCAACGATTGTTCACGCCAAGAAAGCCGAAGCGGTTTTGCGCGGCAAAACGATCACCGACGACTTACTCAGAGAAATGGGCGAGGTCGCCGCTAGCGAATGCGATCCCACCGACGACAATCGCGGCTCCGCCGAGTACAAGCGCGAGCTGGTTAAAGTTCTGGTGCCGCGCGCGGCTCAAGAAGCTCGGCAACGGCTCGGTCGATAATCTCTCCCCTTGAACGTGCCGGTGTTAGACCGTCCATGCTGACGAAAAACATCTTACCTGTCATCGTCAGCGGAGTTGCGATTCTCGTGCTCGCGGCGGGTCTCTTCACTCACAGCGCCACCAACGCCAGCGCAGCGGAATCGCTTCGTCTCGGCTTCTCCGGCGCCACCGCGACTCAGTTGGCCGGCACGCTCGCGGTCGAGCAGAAGTTGTTCGAGCTTTACGGCGTCAACGTCGAATTCATCCAGGCGGCGGGCACGACCATGATTCGCGCTCTCGATGCCGGGAGCCTGGATGTCGCGATTGTCGGCGGCGGCCAGGCTTTGAGTGCTTATCTCAAAGGCGTGGAGGTACGCATCATCGGCGGTCTGGTAAACACCGTTCCCTATCAACTTTGGGCCAAGCCGGAGATCGCCCAGCTAAAAGATCTCAAAGGCAAGTTGACCGCCAACACGCCGCCGGGCACCTCGCTCAACTTGGCCGCCGCGGTTTTGCTGCAGCGCGCGGGTCTCGATCCGCTGCGCGATGTGAAGCTGATCGCCTTCGGCCGATTGGGGCTGGTCGCTCAGTCGCTGTTCACCGGCGTGGTCGATGCCGCGCTGTTATCGCCGCCGGAAACCATCGCTCGGCACATGCGGCTCACCGATCCGGAAACGATCGAAGAAGTTTATCAACGCGCAATAGGGCTCTACGAGCGACTGCCATGGGTGCCCAAAGATGCGTTCGAAACGGTTGTCCAGCTGTCGCCGTCGCAGTCCAATCGCAATCCGTTCGGCGTATTGGATATGAGTTTGCTCGAGCGTATCGACAAAGAAGGATTTGTGCGCACGCTTTACGCGACCAAGTAAAACACTTTAGGAGGTTACCATGGCAGATATTCGTGGCGTTGGAAAAAAATCACCTACAGCGAGGACAATCCGATCAGCAATGAAATCGAAGCGCTGCGCAAGAGCCGCGACAACATCAAGCGCGCGCCCAAAGACGATGAAGAGCGCGAGCGTTTGGCGCGCTGGCTCGCCCATCGCGGCCGCGATGAACTCGAAGTGACCGTCGGCACGGCGTGCTACGCCATGGCCCACTTCGAGATGGATGCCGAGTGGCGCTATCATCTCGGCGAACATATCGGCACCGAGGCCGGCCACGGCTGGGGTTATATTCGCCAAGCCAATTCCATCGACTCGCGCCGCAACCACGCGCTGCCCGACCCGGAATTCGAGCGCCAATACGGCTTGACGCCGCGCACCGAGCACCACCAAATCATGAAGCGCGATTTTTTGAGCTACATTTTTTCCGGCAACCTGTGGCCCTACGGCCATGTGACCGCGGCGAGCATTCAAAGCATTCAGATCACCACGCCCAAGCTGCTCGACTTCGAAGAGCGTGTGGTACACGCCGAAGAGCGCACCCATCACGACGCGATCTTGCAGAAAATCCACGACTACGTCTGGGAGCAGATCGAGATTTGGGGCGAAGCGCCGATTCGCAAACGCATCGGCGAGATCGAAAGGCAAGCGCTCAACAGCCGCCCGCGCACGGTTTTCGATCCGCCGCGTCGCGACTTCCTGCGCAAATATTTTAACGTGCCGGTGGAAAACGTGCGCAAATTTCCCGCCTGGCGCGAATATCTTTATCTCAACGTCTTGGGTTTCCCGCCCGAACCGGTTTACATCGAGAATTGGCCGGCGGAAATTCCCCAGCCCAAGGCGTGATGACGAGACGACTTTAGCGAAACAATCCCTTCTGCTCCAAGCGCCGCACGATGCGATCGTCGATGATCTCTTCGGGCCGCAGGTTGCGAATCTTTTCGTTGCTCATGCCGAGCAATCGAATCGTATTGCGCACGCCTTCGACCGTCGGATAAATCTTGCGTTCGAAATGCGGCTTGACGCTTTCGTATCCCTCGGCGCTGTCCTCCGGTTTGGCCAGGCGCAGTCCTTTTGACAAGATGCGCAACACCGAAGCTTTATTCGCCGGGTCCTGGATAAAGGCGATGGCTTCGACGATGGCGGTCAAAAGTTTTTCCATCGTCTCGGGATTTTGATTGAGGTAACTGCGCCGGGTAAAAACCGTGACTCCCTGGTACGGAACCCCCAGATCCGGCAGGTCGGCGAGCACCCGAGCGCCCTGCTTCTTCAACGGCCCCACCAGTGAGTAGACGGAAATCTGGGTCGCATCGATGGTGCCGTTGGTAATCGCCTGGGCGCGCACCGCGTCGCTGCCGATGACGCGGATAGTAATATTGTCGCGTTTGACGTCGAGCTTCCAATGTTCCAGCGCGAGCATGGTAAACACCCAATTGCCGCCGCCGATGCTGGTCACGCCGATGGTCTTGCCCTTGAGATCGGCCGGGCTGTTGATGTTAGGGCCGGTGACGATGACGCCGGTCAATTTATTGATCAGCCCGGCAACGAAAACCAGATCCAATCCGCCGGCCATGGCACCGAGGATCGCCCCCGACGCCGAACCGGTGTTGACCTGGGAGTCACCGTGAGCCATGGCTGCCAGCGAAACCGGCCCGCTCGGCATGTAGACCAATTCGACATCGAGTCCCTGCCTGCGGAAAAATCCCTGATCGCGAGCAACCATGAGCACACCCTCGCGCTCACTCAGGCTGGCATAGCTGATGACGATCTTATTCGGCGCCGTCGCGGCGCGGCTGGAAAATAACGGGATCGCGAAGGCGAGCCATGTCAGCGCGGTGCGAAGAAATAATCGGGCGGCGAGATGCCCGTCGAATCGGCGGATGAAAACCATCAGGGTATCCTTTCAATCGTGGCTACAGTCGCCATGAGCGACAAAATCAATTCGCCGCATCCTATCAGCTACCGAGCAATCGGCAAACACAATATCGCGGGCTGGTGTGCTGTTACAGGTTTGGGAATTTTGTTTTTAACAGCAAGTCGACAGCGAGTCCCGGCGCTGTAATCGCACCACGCTACTGCGTCGTGCGCTGTCGGTCTTGTTAGATTGCAAGACCTGAGCTCGCCTCGTTATCCTTGCCGCTCTTGGATCGATTGAACTTGCCGCAGAGTGGTACTAGATTCGCAATCGGTCAATCGAACTAATCTAAGGAGACGTCTATGGAAATCGCTCTTTACTACGCCCCCAACACCTGCGCGCTCGCGCCCTATGTCACACTGACCGAAGCGGGCGCCGATTTCGAGGCGCGGCCGCTCAATTTTGGCAAGCGGCAGCATTTCTCGCCCGAGTATCTGAAGATCAACCCGAAACATAAGGTACCTTCGTTAGTGGTCGACAGCAGGATACTGACCGAGAACGTCGCCATCCATCAATGGATCCATCGGAACTTCCCTACCGCCAAGATCCTGCCCGCCGATCCATGGGACGAGGTGAAAGCGATCTCGCTGCTGGCCTGGTGTTCCAGCGGCATCCACCCATTTCTTAGCCGGATCAACAACCCGCCCAAAGTCTGCGACGCCACGGGCGCGTCCGCCAGCGTGATCAAGTTCGCCACCGAAGGTCTGTTCGAGAACTTTCGGATCGCCGACGATTTACTGACTGGGCGTGAATACTTCTTCGACCATTTCACCGCCCCGGACGCGCATTTCTTTTGGTGTGTCCGCCGCGCCACCCAATTGGAGGTGGACATCTCAAGCTTCCCCAATGTCGTGGCGCATTTCAAGCGCATGCAGGAGCGCGCGAGCGTCCAGAAACTGCTGGCTTACGAGAAAGAAGTGAATGAAGGATTTGCTCGGCAGGCATAGGCGATACGCATTTCATCGAGCAGGTCAGCAGGAGTGTGATGTTCTATGGACACCGTAAGAGTCGCCTATCGCGACGATGATCGGACGCCGGTTATCTACTGCATCAAAGAGATCGGCGCGAAACATTATGGCATCGACATTGAGGTTTTGAAGATCAAAGATTACGGCGGGTTCGAAGCTTCGCTGTTCAACGATTCAGCCGATGTCTTGATCGACCACGTGGAATTTCTTTACGCCGAAGCAACCAAAGGAAAAAAAATCACTTTCTTCTGCGCGCCGCGAATCGTCCGCGGTTTGGATTTGATGGTGCCCAAGCACGTCGAAAACGTGAGCCAATTCACTGGCAAGAATATGGCGGTCAGGGATTCGGGCCGGCCTCATGCCGTGACGCTCTGGCTGCGAATGATGGGACTGGAGGGCAAAGTCGGGGTGCCGATCTTCAAGGATACGGACGTGGGCAGATGGGGGCAGTGGAAGAAAGTCGTGAGCGGAGAGTGCATCGCTTGCTTTATGGATCCGCTGTATCAAGCGAAACCCCTGGAAGCCGGGTTGAAAGTTTTCCCGGTTCCCGAGCTGGAAGTCATTAGCCATTACGCCCAAGCCTGTACCGCCGAGTTCGCGCGCAAAAACTCTGCCGTGCTAAAAAATTACGTCAAGGCGGTCGTTTATGGGATTTGCTGGATGAAGTTTCGCAAGCAGGAAGCCATGAAAGTGGTCACCGGCGAGCCCATGCAGCGGATGAAAATTACCGATGTGCACGAGATGGAGAAACATTTTGACGCGATTGTTGGGAAGCTGCAGATCAAACCGTATCCGACGCCGCAAGCCCTGACCGCCACCTACGAGATTGCTTGCGAGGAATATGGCGTCCAGGGCCTAAATCCAATGGCTCTCTGGGATATGCATTGGGTTAAGGAGCTTGACGACGAAGGTTTCATCGATGGGTTGATTCGGAGTATGGCCTCACCGGAGAGCGCTTGATTTACTTTTTGTCAAACGATGACACCAACCGGTGCTTGAGGAGCAAACCATGCAGCCGCCGCGCGAGAAATCTGGCCGGGGGATGGGAGCCGGACCTGATTGATGGGGTATAAACGGCGTGCGTGCCGCACTCGAACTGAAGGAAACGCGCTATCGAAACTTTCTTAAAGCTGCCATGGGCTGACGACGAAAAGCGAAAAATCCTGTGGGATAATTGCGCTTCCTACTATGGATTTCCTTTGGCGATGTAGGTTGGATCTGAAATAACCGGCAAACGGCAAAGCCGAATTCGGATTTAAGCGGCGCACGCCCCAACAGGTGCATCTCACCTACGCGACCCGTGACGAGCTTTTCTAATCCCATATTCCGTCACCCGGAACTCGTAGCCAACGATCGTCACGTGCGCCGAACTCGTCGATAAAGAAAACCTCCTCGCCGGCACCGTTTGCGGTAGGACTTCAGATTCAAGACGCGACCCCAAATCCTCCGACGCGATTCCACGTTAGCTGCTTGTTTGACAAAATGAAATCGATCGATGTAAAGGGTGTGTAATTGATGAGAGGCGATTGGCTAACTAAATGCTGCCGTGCATCGAGATATCTTGGTCCACGGCCACCCCGGCACCGGCGAAATCGCCTGCGTCCCGCCCATGGCGTGCATCGCCAACGCGATCTACAATGCCACCGGCGTGCGGGTAACCAAGCTGCCGCTGAGTCCTGAGAATGTGTTGCGAGCGTTGAAGGAGGCGGGAAAGCGTAGCGGAATATCCATTCGTTTAGTACAAACACTCGTGCCGAACGAATGTCAACATAGGAACGCCAGGCTTATGATTCACAAAGACTCAGGCAAATGAGCATTATCCACGTCAATCAAATTAAGAATCAAGTTTCGAAGCTCTTCGCCGGGCTAGGAGTTCACTAAAGATGTTGTCATACTGCTCCGATTGCGGGAAAAATGTGAGTGTAGACGCCGTTTGTTGTTCACATTGCGGCAAGCCACGAACAAAACAATCCGAAATAATTCGCGGTGAGAGCTAAGATGTTATCTATTACAATGCTGTCCGTACTACGATTCAAGGTCTAGATAATCTTCGTATTCACACTGTGGTTGCCGGGCTTACATTCCAGTTAGGGTTGCTCGGAGCCGCTGCAACATCGTGGCGAAACATACCGAGTGTAATTCTTCTTGGAACGTGGGTGCCAATATCAGATTTCGTAGCGCTTGCGTTTTCAATGGTAGCAGTTGTTATAGGTTATCCATTTCTGACTAAAGGGCACCTCTTAAAACTCGGTTGTGAAGTTGTTGTTAGTCTTTGCACAAGATTTGTCTTCACAAAATAAGCCGATGCACGTCCCGAGGCGGCAATCGATCTATTCTGACGCTCAGTTTGGCTGGCTTGCGTTCGTTTTGCGGCATTTT
>SHYW01000131.1 GCA_009692615.1 Deltaproteobacteria bacterium
CGGCCTCAACCACGGTGATCTCGCTGCGATATACTCGTTGAATTACGTCTAGTCGTTTCTCGTCTTTCATTGTCAGGGTTGTCATCCTTCCACCCTGACATAATTACGTTGCCGTTAACCCCTGACATAATCACTTTGCTACAACACCCGCCATGTTCTTCGGTTGACACGGCAACATTAGGGAGGCTCATGAATATCGAATTCATCCGCATCGTGTTCTTTACGGTCGTCGTTCAGCTCATCATTGCCGCACCGGCATCGACACAGTTGGTAAAGCTCAAAGCTGCTTACTCCGTACAAAGTTCCTGGTCGTTAGCTACCTGGGTCGCATACGAAGCGGGATTATTCAAAAAGTACGGCCTCGATGTCGATCTCGTTTTGATTCGCGCCACACCGATCGTAACCACGGCGATGATCTCCGGCGAAGCTCCGATTGGCCAGTTGGGCGGCAATGGACCGGTCGCGGCTGCGTTGCAAGGAGCCGATACCGTCAATTTCGCAACCTTGGTCAATATAATCCCGCAGAGCTTTGTCGTCGCACCCGAGATCAAAAGTGCCGACGATCTGCGCGGCAAACGCTTCGGCGTGAGCCGGTTCGGCGCGATTAGCGACGTGGTCGTGCGAAGGTATCTGCGCCGATTCGGTATCGACCCTGAACGGGATGTACAAATCATTCAGATCGGCGGCATTCCCGAACTTCTGACAGCTCTGAAATCCGGCGCTATCTCGGGCGGATCGATGTCGCCGCCCGTGCTTGGGGCGGCGAAAAAGGCCGGCTTCAAAGAGTTGGTCGATTTCGAGACGCTCGATTACAAGTATCCGGCTACCGCCCTTGCGACGACCAGGAGTTTTATTCAACGCCAGCGCGCCACCGTGCTCAATTTCTTGCGTGGCGAGATTGACGCGGCGCATGCGATCGGCAGGCAGAAGGAGTTCTCGATCAGCGTGCTGAAGAAATATATGCGCATCGACGATCCCAGTGTGCTTGACGAGGGTTACCGCTATGCCGTCAAATTCATCCAAACACGGCCCTTTCCAACCATCGACGAAACCCGCGCGGTGCTCGATGAGCTTAAGAAGCCGGCGGCAAAACCGGAAAGTTTTCTCGATCTGAGCTTGCTTCAGGAGTTAGAGAAAGAAAAGTTTTTCGATAAGTTTCGCTAATTAGATTTAATTCCAAAATGACTGCACCGGGGAATTTTCAATCCTTAGTGCCAAGGAGTTTATCAGTGAAGAGCGCCTATAGTCTAAAGATTCCCGAGCCTGATCCGGAGTTGACGCGGGTCGGGCCGGGGACGGCTTGCGGCGAACTGATGCGCCGCTACTGGCAGCCGGTTTGTACTTCCGCCGATCTAACCGATTTGCCGAAACCCGTGAAAATTCTCGGCGAAGAGTTGATCGCTTTTCGCGACGGTCAAGGGCGGGCGGGCTTGCTGTTTTTTCGTTGCAGGCATCGCGGCGCATCTCTCGAATACGGCCGCGTCGAGGAACGGGGCCTGCGCTGTTGTTATCACGGCTGGCTTTACGACGTAGAAGGCAACGTGCTGGAGATGCCGTTGGAGCCCAATAACAATCCGTTTCTCAAACAGATCCAACATCCTGGTTATCCCGTGCGCGAGTTCGGCGGCTTGGTCTTTGCCTACATGGGACCGCTCGACAAGCTGCCGGAGTTTCCGATTTACGACGTATGGCAAAAGCCGGGCGGATCGCTCAAGGCGCGCATGGGCCCGCGGGTCGGCGGCCCGGTGAATTGCAACTGGCTCCAAGCCGAAGAAAATTTAATGGACGCGCTGCACACTTTTTGGTTGCATACGCTGCACAGCGGCCCGCAGTTTCCATCGCGGGCCTATGGCATGAATCCCGATGAGCTAAAGTACGAAGAGACCGACATGGGCATGCGCTTCGTGCTCACGCGCAAACTTGAAAACGGCAAGTGGTGGGAACTGATTTGGGAAATGCTCATGCCGCTCAACGTGCATTTGGTCTACACCGACGAGCCTAATAGCGAACGGGTGCGCGCGGCAAGCTACTGCGTGCCGGTCGACGATACGCACCAACTGGGCGCGAGCATCCGCTGGCTGCGCGACGGCGAAGCCGAATCGTTATCGGGCCGGGAGCAGCTCGCTCCGGGCGGGCGCAAGAACGCGAGTTTCGAATACACCCAGCGCCATCCGGACGACAAAGAGGCGGTGGAAGGACAGGGGCCTATCGCTTTGCACAGCTTGGAGCATCTGGTCACGTCGGACAAAGGCGTGATGATGTTCAGAAAAAATTTGCGCACGGCGATCCACGCGGTTCAAGCGGGCCATGATCCCAAGGGAGTGATTCGTGACGCTGCGCAGGCAGGCAAGATACAAACAAGCGCCGGCAGTGTGGTGCGAGATTAAAGTAAATGGACGGCGCAGGCTTGGGAAAACCAACCTGGCGGCGGTCTTTGCGATTGGGTTGTGGTTTTCTCATCGGCATTGCACTGTGCCGGCCCACACTGTCGGCGGCGCAAGCGCTGCAAAAAATCACCGTCGGCTACAGTTCGCCGTCGGGCAATCAGTCGGTGATCTTTCTCGGCAAGGACGGAGGCAACTACCAAAAACACGGCTTGGATGTCGAACTGATTTTCATCGGCGCCGGTTCCAAGATGACGGCGGCGATTTTAGCCGGCGATATCAAGATCGCCCTGGTCGGCGGGGTCGCGCCGGTGAGCGCGCGGCTGCGCGGCGCGGATTTGAAAATCGTTGCCGTGGCGTTCAACCGTCTGGCGCTGTCGCTGATCGCGCAGAAAGATATTCGCTCCGTCGCCGATCTCAAAGGCAGGCGCGTCGCGGTAACGCGCTTCGGTAGCAACACCGATTTGGGCATTCGCTACGTGCTCAAAACCCACGGCCTGTTGCCCGACAAAGATGTAGCGATCTTGCAGTTCGGCGATGTGCCCTCGGCATTCGCCGCGTTGCAGGCCGGCGCGGTGCAGGGCTGCATGCTGTCTTATCCGACCACCAGCGCGGCGAAGAAGGCCGGCTTCAAAGAGTTGATCGATATTTCCGACAGTGCTCTGGAATATGCCAGCTCCAACATCGTCGTCACCGACCGCTATCTACAATCCCAGCGCGATGTCATCCGCCGTTTTCTGATGGGCTTCATCGAAGGCATGCATCGCTTCAAAACCGATGAGGCTTTCGCCAAGCGTGTCATGGGCAAATATCTGCGCATCAACGACGCCACGGTGTTGGACGAGACCTATAAACTTTTCGCGCCGAAAATTCCGCGCGCGCCCTTGGCCACGCCGGGCGGCATCCGCACGGCCCTGGAAAGTATCACCGACGATCCCCGCACGCGCACGGCGAAGCCCGAAGAATTTTACGACGATTCGATCGTCCGCGGCTTGGACAAAGAAGGGTTCATTCAGCAGCTGTATCGCTAAAAGGTTTGCTCGGATTCGGAAGATTGGCCGCAAAGAACGCAAAGATCGCAATGATTGGATTCTGTAGAGGCGCGATTCATCGCGCCCTTGCTTCTACCGCCTGCGCTGTTTGCCGGCGCTGGGTTTGTCGAGCGCTTCGCCCCAGCGGGAAAGAAACGCCGTGACGAAGCCGTGCTGGCTAGCGGCTTCGACGGCGAGCGGCGCCAGTGCCATCGCCACCGCCAGCGCGATGTGGTAGCCGATCGAGTGCGAGGCTTGGGCGCGGCGGTAGGCTGGATGGGTGCGATTGACCCAGACCGTCGATTCGGTCAGGCGGCCAATCTCGATGTCATCGGGACGATCTTCAAATTGGATATCGAGGCCGTAGTGCGACGGCCGGCGCGCGATCGTCTTACCGGCTAATTGGATCGCCTGATCTGCTCGGGGAAATTCCGCGGCCGGCTCGTTGACACTTGGATTTTCATTCGACGCTGCTTCGTCACTGATGGATGTTACTTCCGTCGCGACTTTTTCTTCGTTCTCCGCTAGAACCGTGACTGAGGCGCTGATGAACGCGTTGCCGTCGCTGTTACTGCCGCGCAAGCCGAGCGGTAATCTTTTCTGTCCGCCGGCGCGCTGCTCGATCAGCGAACCGAGCAGCGGAAAATCCATCGACAGTTCTTCCAGCACTTGAACTAAATCGCGCTGCAGCGGGCGCACTTCGCGGGGCGGCGCCTGCTCGTTGGCGGCGCGGCCATCGCCCCACGCCGCCAACTGCTTGCCGACCGCTTCCTGAATCGCTTTGCGAAATCCCAGATAAGTCGCGCCGCGGGCGCCGGCGCGGATGAAGTCGCCTTTGTTGAGCGTTAGGCAAGCGGTGAGTTCCGGCACTTCGATGATGCCGCCGATGCGTTCGGGCGTGCTCGGGGTCACGCCGAGCCAATCCCAGCCGCGGCGAATCACTTTGCCGTAGGTGCTGACCGCCAAGCCGCGCCGCTCTTCGGCGAGCGCTTGATCGTCGCGGATCAGATAGCCGAGGGCGGAAAGTTTGCGCCGGCGCATGAGACGAATTTCCAATTGCGCGGTTTCAGCAGCGCGCCAGTGCTGTTTAGTTAAGCTTCGGCCATTGATTTCAATGGCGACGCCCTTGGGATAATGAGTTGCTAAAAACTCGTCGAAGTTGGGATCGAGCAGTGGTTGGAAATGGCGCCGCAATGTCATTTCCAAAAATCCCGGATCGAGCAGCGGCGATAGGGCGTTTTGCAACGTCAGCCGCACGGCGGTGCCGCGCTCGGCAACCAAGCCGGGCGGTGGAATCCATTTCCAGGGCGCGCGATGGCGCGATGACATGTACCAAGAGCTGGCGACGTGGATCTTGCCGCGCCGGCTTTCAGTCAACACCGATTCGCAGACCAACAGGCCCAACTTGATGCCGACGCCGGCAAAGCCGATGCCTTCGCCGCGCGTCTTGCTGCTCGAAGCGATGTCGTGATAGCGTGCTAAGTCGCACCGCTGCATGCCCGAGCCGTTGTCGAGCGCGGTCAACATGCGCGCCGCAGGGTCGGTGGCAAAAATAATTTGCGTCGCCCCCGAATCCAGCGAGTTGGCCATGATCTCGGTAAGAATGGTTTCTTCGATGGACCCCGGATAAGCATCGCGCAGATCTTCGAGTAAATGCTGTAAGTCGACGCGGGTCTCACCCATTAGTAATCCTTATGTGGGAAATTGATTTTACCACGAAGCCCCGGCGCGTCAAAGCCGCAACAGAAATTCGAAATATCTCGTGCAAAGAACGCTAAGGTCGCAAAGGTCGGAGAATATGGTTAAGGATCATTCGAGAAGATGCGCCTCAATCATTTGATCTCCCCCTAATTTGACCTGACGGGTCCATGTATGTATGATTTCAAATCATGAATTGGAATGGAGAGTACCATGAAGTCGTTGAAGCGTAAAAACTTTTTGGTCGACGAGAGCGCCTTGAAAAAGGCTAAACGAATACTCAAGGCCAAAACGGAATCCGATACCGTGCGGCAGGCTCTCTCCTTAGTGGCATTCCGCAACGTCGTCATGCGGGGTTATGACCGGGCAGCGGGAAAGTATCCGGACTTTGGAGCAGCCTTCCGTGCGCGATGAAAAAGTAATCTACGATACCAACGTTTACATTGAACTCCTCCGTTCCAAGCAATTCGCCGCAGCCTTCCGTTCGCGCTATGAAGCGAATCTTCCGCTAACATTCATTAGCTCCGTGGTTGCGCAAGAACTATTAGCGGGAGCTACCGACAACCTCAGGCTCGCCGCCGTTGAAGGTCTGTATCGGCCATTCGAACGTACCCGTAGAATCGTCACCCCAACCCATACAGTTTGGAAAGAAGCGGGGCGCGTTCTCGGCGCTCTGCGGCGTCAGAGAAAGGATTTGAAAGATCGTCTGACCGGTAGTTTCATCAACGATTTGCTCATTGCCGCGAGCGCCAGAAGTGTAGGGGCGAAAGTGGTCACACTCAACGTTGACGACTTCTTTTTGATTAGAAGCCATATCCGCTTTGAATTGGAATCTTTGTAAGATTTAAAATCCATTCGCATTGAGATCCGTCCACCGCACTATCGGCCAGTCCTGATTCGCGCGAGAAAACGTTCTGTAAATCTACGATCATCTGATCGCTCTCGTCGCCCGCACCAGCACGTTCGGCGGAACCGTCAGGCCGATCTGCTTGGCCGCATTTAGATTGATGACGACCTCAAACTTCATCGGCTGCTCCACGGGAAGGTCTGCGGGCGTTCTGCCTTTCAATATTTTGTCCACATACGTAGCGGCGCGCCGGTCCAAGTCTTTCTTGTTCACGCCGTAGGTCATAAGCCCGCCGGCTTCCACATCTTCCCGACTGCGGTACATCACCGGGAGCCGGCTCTTTACCGCCAGTTCTAAAATTTCTTTTCGGCGAGCATTAAGGAGGGGAGGGGGCCAGACGCCATCATAAGGACCGCGTCAGCCCGCCCCTTGCTTGAGGCTCGGAATGCGGTCTCAAAATCCTTGGGACTTAGTACGTCTAGTTATTGAAGCTTCACTTTCAGCACCTTTGCGGCGAGCTCCACCTCTCTTAACACTTGTGCGTTGTCCGGGTTGGTCGAAGTCCCGAAGACGGCTACGCGGGAGAGCTTAGGAACGGTCTCCTTCAAAAGCTCCAGTCGTTTTCCGCTCAGCTCAGGGGCAAGCGTGGACAGTCCCGTAATGTTTCCGCCGGGTCGCGCAAGGCTGGCGACGAACCCGGTTCCAACTGGATCGCCTGCATTGGTCATGACAATGGGAATCGTATTCGTGGCTTCCATGGCGGCAAGGGTTGCTGGCCCACCACCTGTGATAATGATGTCTACCTTAGAGACGCACTAGCTCGGCCGCCAGCGTAGGCAGGCGATCGAATTTTGCCTCCGCGTATCGATACTCAATGATGATATTCTTCCCCTCCACGTATCCAAGCTCGCGCAGACCCTGCCGGAACGCCTCGCGGCGGGCCGAGGCAGTGGAAGTGGAGAGAGCAAATAGGTATCCTATCCGTAGGATTTTCGTTGGCTGCTGCGCGTTCGTTGGAAAGCTAAGAGCCAACAGCATAGCGCCCACCACCAGCCATTTTAGGTTTTGGAATTTGGATTTTAGATTCTTGGAGTGAAAACCCAATCATCGAATTCGAAAAATTTCGTTCATGTGTTTGTCTCCCTTAATCTAAAATAGAAAATCGAAAATCATTTGATCACATTTACGGCTTCGCGCCGCCTTTCGCTTTCGCCTTGGCCTCATCGATGATCGGTTGCAATTTTTTCTTGAGAGCTGGGTTGAGCTGAAAGGCTTTCTGGAAATCGGCGTCGGCTTCTTTGTCTTTGTTCTGGTGCACGCGGATGATGCCGCGGTAGACGTAGGCGTCGGCGTTTTTTGGCTGGAGGGTGAGGACCTCGGTGAAGTCGCGGGCGGCGTAGTCGTATTTGTCTAGCTTGACATAGGTTAGGCCGCGGTTGAAGGGCACTTCGGGATCTTTGGGGTTGAGCCGGCTGGCTTCGCTGTAGTCCTCGATGGCGCCTTCATGTTTGCCGCTTTTCATTTTCGCCAAGCCGCGGTTGTAGAAGGCTTCGGCGGATTTCGGATTGAGCTTGAGGGTTTCGTCGAAGTCGCGGATGGCGTCGTCGACCTTGCCCGTGTCGGCGTAGGCGATGCCTCGGTTATAATAAGCGTCGGCGAGTTTGGGATCGCGGCTGAGTGCGGCGTCGTAGTCTTTGATGGCGTCGGCGATTTTGTCTAAGGCCAGAAAACTGTTGGCGCGGTTATAATAGGTCAGCGCGTCCTTGGCATCGAGACGAATCGCTTCGGTGAAATCCTTGATCGCTGTGTCGTAGCGCTTGGCGTCGAAATGAATCGCGCCACGGTTGACGTAATTGCGCGGGTCGTTGGGATTCAACTTAATCGCCACGCCGTAGTCGTTGAGCGCCGGCAGATCTTGCTTCATGCGGCGCTCGACGTTGGCGCGGTTGAAGTAGGCTTCGCCGTCTTTGGGATTCAAGCGGATCGCTTCGCTGTAGTCTTTGAGCGCTTGGGGATTTTGCCCAAGGTCGTAATAAGCGTTGCCACGGTTAAAGTAAGCTTCGGCGAGTTTGGGATTGGCTTTGATGACTTTGTCATACTCGGCGAGGGCTTCTTTAACTTTGCCGGCGTCGTGCAGTTCGAGCGCCGCTTTGAGCGGATCTTCCGCTTGGCCGGCCCAGGCGCGCGTCGCGAGCGCCAGCAGCGCCAGGAGGATTGCGATTAGATTAAATGGTTTCGTCATATCCTTTACCGTTTGGCTGGCGCCATTAGCGCGTCGACTTTGTCTTTAAGGCTCGGGTCGAGTTCGACCGCCTTTTGGAAATCTTTCTGAGCGTCGTCGCTTTTTTCTTGTCTTACCCGGATCACGCCGCGGTTGGCGTAGATTCTGGCGTTCTTTCCGTCGAGCTTGAGTGCTTCGTCATAATCTTTCACCGCTTCGTCGTATTACCGAGTAGGGAATAGGCGTTGGCGCGGTTGTTGTAGGACTCGGCGTTTTTCGGTTGGAGCTTGATCGCTTCGCTGTAATCTTGCACCGCCAGCTCGTTTTTACCGAGGCGGCGGTAGGCGAGGCCGCGGTTGTAATAGATCTCCACATCCTTGGCGTCGCCTTTCTGCGCTTGACTCAAATCGCCGATCGCCTTGTCGAATTGCTTGAGCGCGATATGCGCCAAGCCGCGTTGGCGATGGGCGCGCGGCGCGTTGGCGTCGAGCTTGAGCACTTCGTCGAAAGTTTTGACCGCGCGCTCGTACTGTTTCTGCGCTAATTGGGCGTTGCCAAGATTGAAGTAGGCGTCGGTCGATTTGGGATTGAGCTTGATTGCTTCTTCGTAGTCTTTAATGGCGTGGTCGCTCTGGCCCATTTTGAAATAGGCCAGGCCGCGGTTGTTGTAGGCTTCATCGGATTTCGGCGCGGCCTTGACGGCGCGATCGAACGCGCCGACCGCCTCTTTAAATTTGCCGGCCTGGTAATATTTAACCCCGTCGCTAAAAGCGTTTTGCGCCTCGGCGCCAAAAGCGAGGGCAGGGAACGCTAACAAGAGGAGCAAGAAGTTCCGAATTGGTCTCATGTGGGTGTCTAGAGGCATAATGTGATTTAACGTATGGCGGCGCTTATGTCCAATTCTTTTGTCCCTCGGCTGGGCCTGTCTAATGCCCTAGACAAACTCGGCAAAAAAGAATATTGCTGTGAATTATCACGTATTGAGGAGGGTAACGCCTATGACCACAGCGACTGCGGTGAAACGCACCGCGGAACAAGTTTTGGGACAAGATAAAATTGTCTCGTCGGATTCCCATATCATGGAGCCGGAGGATCTTTGGGAAAAGAATTTAACGCCGAGCTTGCGCGCCAAGTTTCCGAAATTTCCGCCGCGCAATGTGGTGGGCGAGAAGCCGGGTGGATACGACCCCAAGGCGCGCTTGGGTGAAATGGCCGTCGACGGCGTCAGCGCGGAGGTTCTCTACGCGACGTTCGGGTTGCGTCTTTTCGCCCTGGAAGATGCCGAGCTGCAGGAAGCCTGTTTTCAGATCGCCAACGATTGGATGATGGATTATTGCAAAGCCGCGCCGGGCCGACTCTTCGGTATTCCCAATATTTCCATGTACAACATCCCCAACGCGATCAAGGAACTCGAACGCTGCAAGAAGAATGACATGATCGGCTGTATGATCTGGCAAGTGCCGCCGGACCATTTACCGTTCACCAGCGATTACTACAATCCGTTCTGGGAGGCCGCCGGCGAACTCGACATGCCGGTCAACGTGCATATCTTGACGGGCTTCAACTACAGCCGTTTCGACCGCAAAGGTTTGGATACCTACCGCATGACCGTTAACCAAAAGCTCACCGACGCGGCGAACACTTTGTTCGACTTCGTCTTTGGCGGTCCTTTGGCGAAGTTTCCCAAGCTCAAATTGGTCTATGTTGAAAACGAAGTAGGCTGGATTCCTTTCTACTGTCACGAATGGGACAAATATTATGTCCGCCACAGTTACAAGGCGCCGCTGCCATACATGAAAAAGCTGCCCGGCGAATATGTCAAAGATCAGGTGTTCGCGACTTTCTTCAGCGATCCGTGCGGCGGGCGCATGATGGATTGGTTTGGCGAAGATAATTTCATGTGGTCGAGCGATTATCCACACGCCGCTTCCACCTGGCCGCACTCGCGCCAAGTGATCACCGATGAGTTGGGCCACTTGCCCAAGGCGGTGATCGACAAAGTGGTGCGCCAAAACGTTCTCGACCTGTACCATATTAAAGTCGACGGCATTAACGCCTAAATATTAACCGACACAATTGAAAGGAGCACCCATGCAACCAGCAAAAAAACTCGCACCGGAAGCCAAACCGCACACGCAAAAATTTTCCCTGCGCACGCCCTACATGAAGCAGGGACGGATTACCCAGCTCGTCGCCGAGACTGAGAATATGTGGATCCACACCAAGATCAATTACGAGGGCGGCGAGAATGAAATTCATACTCATCTCGATGAAGACCACTCTTTTATCGTTCTCGAAGGCCAAATGAGCGTCTTCGACGAAAAGGGCGGTGAGATCAAAGTCGAAAAACACCAGGGCGTGATGATCCCCAAGGGCGCCTACTATCGCTATCTCAACACCGGCACGGAGAACTTGGTCGTGATCCGCGTCGGCGCGGGCATCAAGGGCAAAGCGCAAGGCGGTGAGGATATGCGCGTGCGTCCGGACGGCAAACCGTTGATCGCTTCTTCGGAAGAGAACAAGACCGTGTCGCCGCTCGAAGACACGCGCTTTTTTGCCGACTCGGCTGGATAAGCGCCGGTAAATTTATCGGTTCGAAATCACCGGCCACTGGGAAGTCTCAGTGGCCGGTGTCGTTTGGGGGGGGCGAAATGGTACAAGCGGTTCGCGCCATGCCCGAGGAAATGCCCCGGGAGTCGTGGCGCGGTTTCAAACCTGAGAGCGCGCTGGGGCAGGGAAGCGTCGGAGAAATTTTTATCGCGGCCAATTCGGCGGACGAGATGATCTCGCTTTCTCAAGTGCGCGCCTTTGCCGATCGCGGCTTGGAGGGCGATCGCTTTTTTCGCGATTCATGGAGCGCGGTTAACCGTTCGGACAAAGCGGTCAGTTTGATTGAAGATGAAGTTCTCGCTCTTGCCGCCAAGGAACTCGGCGTTGATGGCGTAGGCAGGCTTTCTCGTCGCAATATCGTCACCCGCGGTGTGGCGCTCATCGAATTATTGGGGCGCGAATTCACCGTCGGCAACGTGCGTATGCGCGGTATCCGTTTGTTCGAACCCTGCGGTCATCTGGTCGCCGTGACCAAGTTGCCGAGAATTTTCAAAGCGCTGGAACATCGCAGCGGTTTGAAGGCGGCGGTTGTCAGCGACGGCGAGATTCGAGTCGGCGACGCGGTGGTGTTACAAGCTGCTCAAATTTCAACAGCACAGGCGGGATGACCACGATGGAATACGGCTTACATCTGCCGGCGTCGAGCGCGGGCGTTAAACCTGAAGAGTTGGTGCGTTTCGCCCAACAAGCCGAAGCGCTCGGTTTCTACTGCATCACCGTCGCCGATCACGTCGTCGTGCCGAAAAATATTTCGGTGCCCTATCCCTACACCGTCGACGGTAAATATCCCGGTACCGGTTATCACTTGGAAACGCTGATGACGATGGGTTATCTCGCCGGTGCGACCAAACGCATTCGCTTCGTCAGCAGTGTGATGATCTTGCCCTATCGCAATCCCATCGTCACCGCTAAGATGCTCGCGAGTCTGGATGTTCTTTCCGGCGGTCGTGTCATCGTCGGCGCCGGCGTCGGCTGGATGAAAGAAGAGTTCGAAACGATTCGAACTGAAAATTTCGCCGAGCGCGGCAAAGTGACCGACGAGTATATCGCGGCGTTTAGAGAGCTGTGGACCAGCGACAATCCGAGCTTCACCGGCAAGTATTGTAGCTTCTCCAACATTATATTCTTGCCCAAGCCGGTGCAGCAGCCGACGATCCCGATCTGGATCGGCGGCCACAGCAAACAAGCGATTCGCCGCGCCGCGCGCTTGGGCGACGGCTGGCATCCCATCGGCGGCGTGCCGACGATCCCTTTAGAACCGGAGGGGATCAAACAAGACATGGACATGCTTTTCGAATACGCGGTCAAGGCCGGGCGCGATCCGAAAAAAATTCGCATCGCATTGAAAGGCTCCCTGTTCGACCGTGAGAAACAAATCACGCCGGGAAAACGTCGCCGTTTTATCGGCAGCGCTGAAGAAGTTGCGTCGGACATTCGCGATTACCGCGCCGCGGGAGTAGACACCATGATCTTCGACGTGCGCCAACCGACTATCAATGAAACTCTCGAGCGCATGGATTGGATGACGAAGGAAGTGTTCCCCAAGGTTTAAACGCAGTGCGCCTCATCCGAATGGCGCCTAAGTTTACGTAAACCGGCTCCGATTCGCTGCGCATCGATATTTCAAGTGATTGAGGTCTCGCGGAGAACCGCGCCAGCCGGGCGCCGGCTATCTCGACGGCGACGGAGATAAGGAGGGAAGAAACGATCAGACTGTGGCGTCACCTACCCGCCGGAGTTTTGCCTTCTTGATAATCTTGCGGGTTTACTTACGCGGAAAGTTTAATCTCAATAACCGCTCCAAGTGCGCGGGCTACTTTTTTCAGAGTAGGTAATGAAACCCGATCGTAGTTGCCACCTTCGAGTCGTGCGATGTTAGGCTGTTGCATGCCGACCCGGCGGGCTAGTTCCGACTGCGTCCAACCTTTCTTCATCCGGGCTTTGATCAGGCTTTGCGCGAGTTGGAACTCCGGTCCGAGCTTTTCGTATTCCTGCTTTACTGTCGGGTTTTTTAGCAGTTTTTGCTTGTGCGTTTGAAAATTCATATT
This sequence comes from Deltaproteobacteria bacterium, assembly GCA_009692615.1. Classification (NCBI taxonomy): domain Bacteria; kingdom Pseudomonadati; phylum Myxococcota; class Myxococcia; species Deltaproteobacteria bacterium. The sequence continues at coordinate 12,840 of SHYW01000131.1, forward strand.
TTACCTCCATGCCGGTGAACGTAGTCTTTCATGCGAGCTTCGGCGGTTTTCAGTTCTCGCTTTGGCGTTTCCTGAGATTTCTTTTTGAATCCGTGAAGCAAAACGAGCTTTCTACCGGAGATAGGAAAGAAAAACACCCGGTAAATCCCGCCGAACGATGAAAATCTCAGTTCTCTGAGTTTCGCAACGCCTTGGATGTTTTTAACCCACGGCTCCCGCAGGAGCAGGCCATATTGCTCAAGTAGTTCCAAAGAGCGAAGAAACTTTGCCTGGGCTGGCTGAGCAAGTTCGTCGACAAACTCTGCGACCGGAATCGACCCACCAGCGGTTTCGTAGTACTCGATCTCCCACGAGGAAAAGCTAGCCACCTGTCCTATATATCATATATGGTATGCACCGGCAATCTAATGATTCGCAGCCTGTTGTAGCAAAGTGATTATGTCAGGGGTTAACGGCAACGTAATTATGTCAGGGTGGAAGGATGACAACCCTGACAATGAAAGACGAGAAACGACTAGACGTAATTCAACGAGTATATCGCAGCGAGATCACCGTGGTTGAGGCCG
>SHYW01000132.1 GCA_009692615.1 Deltaproteobacteria bacterium
GGGCAAATCGAGGCAAAACTAAGGACCCTATTAACCACGAGAGCAAAATGTAATCTGATATAACTTCGCAAAAACTGTAACTCATTACGAAAAAAACGATCTATCCTCCGCTGCCCTGCTTCCAGGGCAGTTGTTCAGAGGTTCCTTAGAAGTATTCCAAGCCATAAATCATCCGCTACCCGCAGAGTGGGTACTGTGAGAAAGCCCAGTCGAAGGGGTCAGGCTCATGTTTCGATCGAACCTGATGCACCAGACTTTGAATTCGGTCGGGCTTGCGAATCCCGCAGCGCAGGAAAGACCGAATCCAAATCAATTTATACACGGCAAAGCCTTTTCGAATTTCCCCGCCAGAGGCGGTGGCTTAGCTGTTGGAGTCAGCGAGCGAAAGCCGCACCAAGCAAAGCCGAAGTCCGATAGCACTGAGACGCGGTCTTGACGCTTAATGCCTTGACGCTAAGATGAGCTTTGCGGTACTTTTGCGACAAAACGTAATGGTATTGGCACAATACTGAAAGAGACCCACGAATCTAAATTAGTACGTGTCTTCTCGATCACCCGATCTAATTGAGTTAACCATGATCATCGCCCTACTCATCTTGCATGGACTTCTCGCCGTCGCCTTGCTCGGCGCGATCACGCACCAGACCATCGGCGTTTGGGCGCCGGCGCACGGCCATTCGGCATCTTTCGTCGGACGCATGCGCTCGGTGTCGGCGGGATCTTATGTCAATGCGATCATTATTCTCTATCTGCTCACGATGAGTTTAGGCTCGATCATCTATCCGAGCTACCGGCTCAATGTCAGAATCGTCCTCGAACAAATGCAGCTGTTCAAGCAAAACGGCGCCTTCGAACTGAAAGAACATCTGGTCGCCATCGGCATGGGTATGCTGCCGGCCTACTGGTACTTTTGGCGACAACCGCTCGCCCGCGAGCACGCCCGCGCGCGCGCCGTTGTCACATTGATTTTAGCTTTCGTGGTTTGGTGGGGTTTTCTGGTCGGCCACGTGCTCAACAACATCCGGGGATTTGAATGAACAGCTCGCGCCTATCTTCTTTCATGTTCGTCTTCTCGATAGCCTACGCAGTGATCTACTTACTCGCGGTGGAAAATAACTGGGCGCTGTTCACCTATCATCCCGCGCTCGAAGCTTTCGGCGCGCTGGTGCAAAAACCCATCGACGGCGGACCGGCGATGTACTGGTATGGCTGGCTCGCGACCTCGGCCCTCGGCGCTTTCGCCGTCGCCGCCCTCGCCTGCGTCATACCGGCGATATTCAGCGCACGCATTTGGTCGAGCTTGGCCTGGGCGGTGCCTCTGGCGGCGATGTTCGCCTTCGTCTATATTCTGCGGGGGTACTTTACTAAATAGTGTTGGCGCGCACCGACGCACTGGAAGAATTGTCACGGAGCTTCAATGAAATCACCGGCAAATTATTTTACTGTCTCATTCGCGATCGCGCTCGTCTTCACTCTGTTAACCTCCACGCCCGTCTGGCCCGGCGGCAGCGACGACGAAGCGCCCGACGCCCATCAGGACCATGGCCCAAATTATTTCGGCTTCGTCAAAGACACCACCGGCAAAGCTGTCCCCGACGCCAAGGTCACCGCCGAGATCAAAGGCAAAGGCTCGGTGATCGCCCGCACCAACGCCGCGGGTGCTTATAAACTCCCCGGCTTCGGTAAAGAGATCCAGCCGGCAAACGTATTAATCTCCTGCGCCAAAGACGGCTATAAGCAAGCCCGCGTCCTGACCCGCACACCGCTCAATAAAAAACCGCTCATCGCCGTCGAGATCGAATGCACTCTGCAAAAGGTCGGAACAAAGTAGCAGCGGCCTGACATGCAACTCTCCGCCGTCATTCCCGCGCAGGCGGGAATCCAGGTTCTTTTCACCATCACTTGTAGATTTGTAGTCGCACTTCTAGCAATCATCGTTAATACCGATCCACCGGCCAGCGCAGCCCAACCCATCTTTCTGCGCTACTGCCAAGCCTACTCCGCGGCGCGCAGTATATTCTCCCTGCCGGTGACGATCGCCGAAGGGCAACATTTTTTTCAACGCCAAGGACTGAATTTCAAAATCGTCGTGCCGATTCCCGGCGGCTCGGACAAAATGATCGACGCCCTACATGACGACAGTTGCGATATCACCCACGTCGCCGCGCCGTTTTTGATTCGCGCCGCGCTCAATGGCTCCGACGCCGTCGCCGTCGCCGGAGAATTTACCAATCCGATTTATAGCCTGGTGGTCAAACCCGAGATCAAAAACTACGATGACCTGAAAAACAAAATGATCGGTCTCGCCGACGAGGCCGGCACGATCACGATTTCGACGCGCAAGCTGCTGGCGCTGAACGGCGTACGTGATGGCGACTTCAAAGTGAAGATCATTGAAGGCACGCCGGCGCGCTGGAGCTGTCTCAAGCGCGGCGAGTGCGACGCCGTGCCGCTCGGCCAGCCGCAAGATTTGCTCGCGCAAAAAGAAGGCTTCCGCGTCCTCGGCATTTCCAACGACGCGGTGCCCGACTTTCTCTACACCGTCACCGCGGCGCGCAAGTCCTGGGCCGAAAAACATCCCGACGCCATCGTCCGCTACATTCGCGCCTTGGGCGCCGCGTTTAAATTCATCCGCGATCCGCGCAACCGCAACACGGTGGTTCAAACCATCGTTAAATCCACCGACACCGCGGCCGACATCGCGCAACAAACGCTGGCGCTGTTCTTCGAGCCCGAACGCCACGTCATGTCTATGCGCGGCGAGATCAATCTCAAAGGCATGACCCAAGTGATCGCCTTCATGGGCGAAGCGGGCTTGCTCAAGGAACCGTTGCCGTCCGCCGAACGCTTTATCGATCTCAAGTATTTGCAGATGGCCGGCGTTAAATAGTTCGCACCAGCGCAGCGTGGAGCCCAAACATATTACCGTTCGATGAGTTTTTAACAGCCAATATCAAAGCGGCGACGGAGGTAACTTGTGAGAAAAATGATTTGGGTTCTGCTTTCCGTTTGGATTTTCTTACCGTCGGCCCAAGCGGCGGATAAAATCAGAATCGGCTTTCCCGATCTCGCCGCGCAGTTCTTGCCTTTGCCATTGGGTGAGGTGAAAGGTTTTTTTCAAGAAGAAGGGCTGCAAGCGGAGTTCATCCGCATTCGCCCGGCGATTTCGCCGGCGGCGCTCGTTTCAGGCGAGATCGATTACGATGCGGTGATCGGCAACGGCATCGCTGCGGCGATTCGCGGACTACCGGTTAAAATTGTCGCCGCTTTCGTGCCCGCCGCGCCGATGGCGCTGATCGCCCGGCCTGAGTTCAAAACAGTGGCGGAGCTGCGCGGTAAGGCGATCGGTCTCAACACCTATGGCGGAACACTCGAGTCCATCGCCCGGCTAATGTTTAAGCACTTCGGTCTCGACCCCGACAAGGACGCGAAGTTTCTGCCCACCGGAACGCTCTATTCCCGCTTCGCCGCGATGAAGCAAGGCCTGACCGCGGCGACCTTGGGCTCGCCGCCGATCGATTTTCTCGGCAAGAAGTTGGCCTTCATCGTGATCGCACGCGCCCAAGAACTGTTTAATTTCCCCGCCAGCGGTTTGGTCGCCTCGGTAAAAAAAATCAAGGAGAAGCCGGATGAAGTTAAGCGCGTGATCAAAGCCGGCATCAAGGCCACCCGCTACATCCATCGGGAACGCGAAGGAACGATCCAAGTCATGATGACATGGCTCAAAATCGATAAAGATCTCGCGGCGGTGACTTATGACAGCGTGGTTAAATCGTACAACGACGACGGCGGCATCCCCGAAAGCGGTCTGCGGCTCGGCATCGACGAAGCTAAACGCGTCGGCAAACTCGACCGTGAGATTTCTTTCACCGACGTGGCCGACCTGACGATGCTTAGAGAGGCGCAAAGAGATCTCGCTGGCAAAGCGAAATAATTAGCGCCAGGCTGGCAGCGACAATTCCATCGAAGCCTGAAGCATGCAATGGGCGGATCGCCGCTCGAAGTCAAAAAGCACCACCCCATGTTCCCCTATCGCGACGAAAACCAAACTCAGCGCTGGGCCATCGTCACCGCGGCGATCATCGCGCTCAATATCTATGTCTGGATCACGGTTCAGGGCGCCGGCCGCGCCTACCCTCTAGCCAAGTCGGTGTGCGAGCTTGGCCTGATTCCCGGCGAACTCACCGCAACGCTGCCAGTCGGCTCACGCTTCCCCATGGGCCAAGGACTGCTCTGTCTCACCGATCCTGGACGGCAGGTCTCTCACTTGATCACGTCGATGTTTCTGCACGGCGGCTGGATGCATCTCTTGGGCAACATGTGGTTCCTCTGGCTCTTCGGCAACAACATCGAAGACTCCATGGGCCGGCTGCGCTTTATTTGTTTTTATTTATTGACCGGCCTCGCCGCGGCTTTTGGCCAAGTCGTGGCGAATCCAAATTCAATAATTCCCATGGTCGGCGCGTCGGGTGCGATCAGCGGCGTCATGGGCGCTTATTTAATTCTCTATCCGCGCGTCAAAGTTTACGTGATGGTGCCGATTTTTATATTTTTCACGTCGATCGCGTTGCCCGCCTGGATGATGCTCGGCTACTGGTTTTTTCTCCAGCTCGCCAGCGGCCTATGGTCGCAAGACGACATGGGCGGGGTCGCTTTCTGGGCCCATGTCGGCGGCTTCGTCGCCGGCGTGGTGCTGATAAAATTTTTCGTCCGCGACGAATACATCCATGTGCGCCGCTCCGCTCATTGGCGGCCACGGCGGCTCTAGCGCGATTAGTGATCGTGTTCGTGGACGTGTCGGCAAATTCGCCGAGTAGATCCCGTAGGATGAGGTGAGTCCGCGAACCGCATCGTAGAAGTGCGACTTATCACTGATGCGGTTCCCTTCGGTCACCGCATCCTACCGACTCTTTCCCTCCAAACTTGGCGCCTTTGCGAGAAACGTCCCGAAACCGCTCGGTGCGCGAAGCGCATCCTACGAGCTCGTGATCGTGTTCGCAAATTCGTCGAGCGGATTACGGTCATTCCCGCAGCGACGGAAATCCAAGCGTTCTGCGTAGGGGCGGGTCGCGACCCACCCTCCCCGCCTACTTCTTATAAATCTTCTCGATGAAACCGCTCTTATCCAACTCGCGCACGATGCTTTCGTCGACCATGTCTTCGAAGCGCAGCTGGGCGCCGGGTTTGCGCGCGGTCGCCAACGCTTCTTTGATTTGCACTTCCACCCCAGGCCGGGTCACCAGTGGCACGGCGTCGTAAAGCTTCGCGCTGGCGCTGTAGGCCGCTTCTAAATAATCCTCGTTGGTCGTGCGCGCGTATTTAGACATGATCTTCTTGCTCTCGTCTTTGCGGTTTTTGACGAAGTGCACCGCCTCGATATGCGCCATGAGGACCCGCTTGACGGTCTCTCGGTTCTTCTGCAATTAAGTTTTGGTCGTCGCCGCGCAAATATAGGGGAACTCGAAGCGTTGTTTGAACTCCGCGGTGGCGATAAGAATTCTGAACGGCATGCCTTTGGTCAGATGCACCACTCCCGGCGGCGATGGAAATCCAGCAATGCGCCCGGCGCGAAAGGCCGCCGCCCGTTCCGATGAGCCGCCAACCTGCATGATCGGCACCTGCTTGTCCGGTTCCAAATTCAAGCCGCGCAACAGCGCCCGTGCCGCCACGTCCGAGGCGCTGCCGAGACGGCTGATGCCGATGCTTTTGCCCTTGAGTTCTTCCGCCGATTTGATCGACTCGTGAACGACCAACTCATAGGGCAAGGAATTGAGATAGCAGGCGACAATCGCGATCTGCGCGCCGGCCAACACCGCGCTGGCCACCGCGCCGCCCGACACGTTGGCGAGGTGCATGTCGCCGGCCAACAGACTGCTAACGCTGGTGGTCGTGCTGGGAATGTAAAGCAGATCGCTATCGACGCCGTATTTTTTATAAATCCCCAGCTCTTGGGGAATGAACCACACCGCATTGCTGGTCTCCAAGGCGCTGTGCGACAGGCGAATCTTCTCCTGCGCCGACACTTGGCCCACAAGAATCGTCGCCACGTACAACAGTGCGCCGCAAAGATTGACCCGCTTCAATGCATCCATACGACCTCCCCCTTAACGCGCAAAGAAAAGTCTTTAGCAGGGTGCTGAAAAACGCCTCCGAGTCCTTCGACGGGCTCAGGACGAACGGAACAGGAATTAAGATCATTGAGAAAAATCCGTTCATGCTGAGCTTGTCGAAGCATGTTCCGCTTTCTTCAGCACCTGCTAGCGCCAAGCCGCGTCGGCGGGAATTACATTCTTGCCAAAACGCCGCTCCGGCGCCGCCGCGAGCCAGGGCTGGGTTTTCTCGGCGTAGAATTTGAAGTGCGGCGTTTCGCGGTGCGCCGCCAGCGCCGCTTCATCTTTGTAAACTTCATAGAAGTAAAAACGATTGCCATCGTCGCGGTCCTGAATCACATCGAAGCGCAAACAGCCCGGCTCGTCTTTCTCGGAATGCTCCGCGTCGTGGCGGACCACGTCCAAGAATTCCGCCGCGTGTTCCGGCTTCACTTGAATCGTCACGTGCAGTATCACCATAGCAGCATCTCCTTACTCCTTACTCCTTACTCCTTACTCCTTACGCTCTTTTATTTAGCGGCGGTCGAAACGTCGCGAAGACCTTATCCGAATTGGTAATCCACGATTCCAAAAACACCGCCTGATCCGGCTTGCGTTTGAGTTCAGCCATGGCGCCGGCCAGACAAAACCAATTGATCAGTTCGTGGTGGCCGCGATCTTCCGCTTCGGCCAATTTAGTATTTTGCCAAGTCTCCCACTCGCCGGCGCATAGCGCCTGGTAGTAGCGCCGGTCCGACTCGACGTCGGGATACATGCGGCCATGTTTGGCGGTGAGAAAAGAATGGGACCAACTCGACGACGCGATCAACGCCACGCGCCAAGGCGAATCGACGAACGCCCGTGCCGTCGCCGCGCCGATCTGAAAACAGCGCCACGGCTGCGGCCCCGGCGGATCTTCGCGGCCGGCGAAACTCGCCGCCATGGACGGCGTCGGCGGCACACCGCCGCTGGCGGTGAGATAACGGCCGTAAGCGTTGGTCGTAAACGGCACCAGCGGATAGGGAAACCCTTGGCGGTCCCAGTCGAGAAATAAAACTGAATTGGCAAAGGCGTGACCGAGAGTCAGGTGCAGCGGCTTGTAAGCGTAAGCGATGTCGAAGCCGGCATCGAGCAAGAACGCCGCGAGATGTTTGCCGCCCTGGCGATGACCGCGCACCGAGAAAACTTTTTCCTTCGGTTCGTGCCACGAATTGACGCCGCGCTGATGGTCGCGCCAGGGAAAGAATTCGACCTGATCGTAGGCGAGCACCGAAAACGGCGGCACGCAGTCGTCGCGAAAGTTCTCGAACTGATCGTCGCCCCAGATGACGCAGAAGTCGGGTTGAAACTCATCGAGAGCGCGGCGCGCCATGCGAAAGCCGTCGATCATCTCTTGGCGGTGCGCGTTGGAATGAGCCAAGCCGTCATCGTTACTCCACTGCCGGCGCATTGGCTCGGGCCAATTGTCGATGGAACGCAAACGCTCCGGCAGCGCCGGATCGGCCAGACACATTTTGATGCGCCGGCAAAGATTGCCTTCAGCCGTCAGCCCAGGATAATGCGTCACGCCGAGCCCAAGTATTTCGCCCATGGTTCTCTCCGGGTTATCGTCAGCTGCCCTTTGCTACATGACCCAGCAAAAATTGTCCAGTTTCATTTCAGCGAACACGAGCACGAGCTCGAACACGATAAATTCACTAGCCTGCGGCGAAATTTTGCGATAATGCTGCCGTTAAGCAAATCATTTTTGCAATCCTAACATACGGAGGCAATCATGCTCGATCCCATCGAAGCGCTCAAAGAAAAAATCGTTATGGTGTGCAAAGTTTTGCAGCACCAAGGACTGGTCGACGGCTACGGCCACGTCACCGCGCGCCTGGCCGACGGCCGCATTCTCAGCACACCGCATATGCCGCCGGGAAAAGTCGCCCTGCGCGATTTGATCGTCATCGACCAAGACGGCAACAAACTCGAAGGCTTCGGCGAGCCCAACGGCGAGACCGCCATGCACACGTCGATCTACAAGGCCCGGCCCGACGTCCAGTGCATTTTGCATTACCACGCCGATGAAGTCGTCGCGATCAGCGTCGCCACCCAGGGAATCAAAGTCGTCGCCAACTGCGGCGTCCCTTTTCATCGCGGCACGCCGATCTACGACTCGCCGCTATTGATTCGTAATGCCGGACTCGGTGACAAAGTCGCCGCCACCCTGGGCGATAAAAATGCCGTCCTGCTGCGCGGCCACGGCGCCACAATCGTGGCCCACGACCTCGACACATTGCTGCGCTTGGGCATCGATCTGGTGCGCACCGCGCGCATCCAGATCATGACCGCGTCGCTTGGCCCGGTTAAAACCCACACGCCGGAGGAATGCCAGCAAATGGCTAGAGGCCACGAACTGGCCAACGCCAACCGGCGCTTCATCGACTTCTATGTTTCCGAAGTGGTCGACTAACGATCGCGCCAGTGCAAGTTCATGTTCGCCAAGGGCGCGATATCGACGGCTGATAGTGTCATCGAACTAGTGTCTGTGCAGAAGTTAACTGAAAAGATATTAGCCTGGTTTTGGACGTCCCCCCTTTGAAAAAGGGGGGCAAGGGGGGATTTTCTTATGCGCAGAGCTTCAAATCCCCCTCATTCCCCCTTTTTCAAAGGGGGAGGTTCGGAATTCTATAGCGAACGTATCGCGGCACTGGGCCACTAGCGAAATGTTTTCAAATCTTTGAACGTTAGCCCGGAAAGCTTCTCGATGTTTGCCAGCGTGGTTTCCGTCACGGTGGCCGGCGTGGCGAAATCGGCTTCGAGGGTTCCGGCTTCGGCGATGTCGTCGGATTGATCGAGGAGAAAGCAGCGTTTGCGCCGCTTGCCCGCTTCGATCCAGGCGATGATGTACCAAAAGCGATTGGGCAGTCGAATCCCGGTGCCCACCGCCGCCGTCGAGCGCGGCCCGCGCAGCGAGTCGTAAAGCGGATCGGCTTTGTTGAACACCGGTCCGATAAACGCCGAGATCGCCAACTTCCCCGTCGTAGCCATGTTGATAATCTGCCGTTCGAGCTTGGCCCACTCGCGATTGCCGTTGAAAGCGCCGATCTGCGGGCAGACGTTGGTCAAGGTGAAACTATGGCGATCGGCGATGGCCGCGTCCTCGCCCCAGTAAATCAAATCCCGCGCCGCCATATGGCCGCGCTGCACTTCCGAACTAAAAATCGTGTCGTCCGGTTGGTGGTCTTCGGCGATGCGCGGATCGTAGGACCAAGTCGGACGAGGCGGCATCCCCGCCGTCGGTTTCTTGGCGCCGTCGATGTTCACCGCGGCGTACACCGGCAAGCGCCGCGCCGCGTGCATCACGGTGGTGAAATGATTGAAGGGCAAAACGAAGCGCGCGGGATCGTCGATGCGCCGGGCGATTTGCGCAAGCAAGGTGGCCGACGGCTGCGGCAAGCCGACCGCGTGGGCGGCGCCGAGAAAGTTTTCTTTGTATCCGGTAGCATTCTGAAAAATGCTCAGCGGCCGGCGCACAACCTCCAACGTATCGAAGCCGCCAACTTCGCGCGGACGCGTGACCGTCGTGGTCTGCGACACCGGCACCCAAAGCGGCCCTTGAATCACATCGGCGGCGGTTTCGTTGAGCGCCTCTTGCACGGCCAGCGCCGATGCCGCGTCGGAACTTTTCGACTTCGCCTTGGCGGCGATGGAGGCGATGATCTTGCTCACCCGTACGCCTTCGTTGGCGACGTAACGGATGCGACTTGCCGGTTCGTCCGCGCCTGCGACTTTGCCGTCCACCGTCACCACCTGAACTTTGCCGTTGACCTTCTTGGTCTGCGGCACGCCGCGGCGGTGCAGCGCGACCACGAACCACTGATCCGACAGCACCGGCGAACCGGACGACCCATGGTCGGTATCGGTCTCGTAGTACATGAAACTATTGTTGGCGTCGCGGTACTCCTCGTCGTAAACGTAGACGATGACTTTATTATTTCGCAACGCGATTTGTTTTTGCCGGCCGCGCGGATGTTGGATGATGGTCGCGTATTCGTCCCTGGTGATTTTGCCGATCTGGCGAAACAATCTTAGATAGCCGAAGTTCTCGATGGCCACGTTCTCCGTCGAATGATCGCGCACTCCGACAAAGCAGTAGTCGAGATTCCGATCGGCCACGTAAAGAATCTCCGGCGTCAGCGGAAACACCCGCGCGGGCTTTGGATAACCCTTGGCATCGTCTTCGGCGTCGAAGGTGACCGTCGCCGCTTTCGCCCAGCTCGCATCGCGCAGCACATGCCAATTGGTCAGGAGAATTCCCGGGGCGACGAGAAATCCGGTGGCGTAACCTTCACCGACGGAACCGCCGAGATTGACGCGAATCCGCCCCACCGGTTTGCACGCCAGCTGGCCGATTTCAAAATAGCGCACCGGCATCAAGTCATCGGCTTCCAGCACCTGCTCGAAGAACACCGAACTGTCCACCGCCATCAACTGGGTGCCCGTGAAACGCAGCCGCGAGGCTTTCATCTTGGTTTCAACGTCGGCGCTCCGATGTTTTTTCTGAATCTCACTCCAATGGGCGAAACGCTCAGCCGCTTCAATCATCTCCGATAATATCGCCATGACTCCTCCTTGAGATCACAATCGAATCCGATGGTGTCGCTAGAATAACAAACTCAGCGCAATTGTGGCGAAGATTTAAAAAAATCGAATTTAGGTAGCCGAGTCGAATCGAAGCGGCAAAAAAACAACGGCGGGAATCGCCACATACGATTCCCGCCGAAGTAAACCGAAGTAATCTTGCGCAGTCCGCGACTTATTTGGCCAAAGGATCGGGCCGCAGCTGAAAATGCACGGCGATCGGTTTCGCGCCTTTGCCGCCCTCTTTCATCCACGGCACGCGGTCGCCGCTGGTGGTCCATAGGCCGCGCCCTTTCCAGCCCGCGTTGGGATCGTCGATGCGGCCGTCAAAGCCTTTGGCGTAAAAGCCCATCGGATAGGGCACGCGCAACGTGATCATCTTGCCGTCCTTCATGGCGATCAAGCCGTCGTTCAAGTTGCCGGTGGACATCGGCACGTCGTTGCCCAGTCCGAAAGTGTTGTGCTGATCGACCCAGGTGTAATAGCTCGACTCGGCGCTGTTATCGCCGATGTCTTTGAAGCCGGGACCGGGATACTTGTGGAACGACCAGCCTTCGGGACAGTGATTGCCGGTGGCCGTCGGTCCGTTGAGCGGTCCCTTGCATTTGCGCCGGTCAAAGCTGCCGAGATGGCCGCTCGCCAGCGAAACCCAGACGACGCCTTGCTTGTCGATATCGCCGCCGCGCGGTCCGAAACCAGGCAGCGGCACGTTGTAGATTTCCGCCAGCGCGGTTTCCGATGGATTGCTGCCGGGAATCACGCGCACCACGGCGCCGGGATTACTCCGGAACGTGCCCCAGATCGAACCGTCCACCGGACTCGGCATCACCGCGTAAAAGCCAGCGACGATGCGCTTGTCTTTGGTCGGATCCACCGGTTGATTGGGCTCGACAAAATCGTCGCGCTTGCCGTTGCCGTTGGTATCGAGAATCAGCGGCGTCCAACCTTGAGCGCGCACATGATCGCCGGTCTCTTCCCACAACTTAGTATTGATCCAGCCGACCACCGCGCCGCCGCCGCTGGTCCATAGCGTATCGTTGGCGTCATAGCCAAACTGTAAATGGTGCGTTTGAAAACAGGTGTCGAAGAACGTGTACTGCCCAGTTTTGGGATCGAGCATGGTCACTTGGCGATTGGTGCGCTCGATCGGAAAGCGTTTCGCCGACGGATGCGCTGAGCCTTTCTTGCAGTAGTCCGGGTTGTTGGAACCGCGCACCGCGGCGGCAAACCAGACGCGGCCTTTGCGATCGAACATGGCGTTGTGATTGTTCGACTTGGTGTCCCACAGTTTCTCGGCGCCCCAATAGGGCGATGGCTGCATGGGATTCGCGCTCGCCGCGTGTCCCGGTCCGAGCGCTTCAGGCGTGTCGGCGTCGCGCACCGGCGCGATCAGTTTCGTCACCGTATGATTTTTCGGATCAAGAATGGGAATCGCATCGGTGCTGTATTCAGCGGAACCATAAACCGGACCGTAAGCGTTGACCGTCGGGTAACGCCGGTCGGATGCGATCAGATCGTGTAAATATTTTTTCTCCGTCGACCATTCCCAGGTCGAGACGACAATGTTGCGCTCCGCGCCTTGCGGGCGCTCGGGCTTGGCGTGCGGCAGCTCGCCCTTGGCGACGCGGTCGGTCCAGTCGGCGAAATACTTGAGCGGCGCGCCGCCCAACTGTTTGAAGACCGTTTCGAACATCGACTCGCCCGATTGTCCCGACTGAATACGGCGAAACCAGGCTTCTTCTGAAGTCTTCATGTTGATCGGATGGGGAATATTTTTCGGAAACGTCCGCGTCGAAAGTTGGCCCAACTGATGGCAGCCGATGCAGCCGTTGTTCTTCATCGAATTGAGCCAAGCCGTCTGAGTCAGGCCGGCGGGAATCGCCCCTTTGCCGTCGAACTCTTTGGCGGCCGGAATCTTGAGCATCGAATACCAATAAATCGCCGGATAATATTGCGCCGCCGCCGCGTCGTTGGGCGCCACCACCGCTTTTAAATTTAGCAATTTACCCGGCGCCGCTTTGACCTTCGGCGAATCGACCAAACCATAACCGCGCACCCAAATATTGTAGTTCGCCTTCGGCAAATCCGGCAGAACATAACGCCCAAGGTCATCGGTCACGACGCTCTTGGCAAACTTGGTCGGCAAGTCGGTGGTCTCCGCGATCACCCAGACACCGGCCTCCGGCCCTTTCGAACTCGTGACCACGCCGCCGATGTCGTCGTTGTCGATCGACACCGTCGCGCTTTGCTGACTACTGAGTTGGTTCGGCGAAAACGCCAGCAACGCGGCGGCGCCAACGGCCCAAACGCCGAACCAAAGCGATTTTGAATTACCCATATAGTTCTCCAAGTGAATTGTTTCGCGCGAAAAGTAAGTTGACTGGAGAGTAACTAATGACGTGTTGCCCTGTCAACTGGAACCGGCACCGCTTGTTGTAGCAAAGTGATTATGTCAGGGGTTAACGGCAACGTAATTATGTCAGGGTGGAAGGATGACAACCCTGACAATGAAAGACGAGAAACGACTAGACGTAATTCAACGAGTATATCGCAGCGAGATCACCGTGGTTGAGGCCGC
>SHYW01000133.1 GCA_009692615.1 Deltaproteobacteria bacterium
GGCAAATCGAGGCAAAACTAAGGACCCTATTAACCACGAGAGTAAAATGTAATCTGATATAACTTCGCAAAAACTGTAACTCATTACGAAAAAAACGATCTATCCTCCGCTGCCCTGCTTCCAGGGCAGTTGTTCAGAGGTTCCTTAAGAATTATTCGCTGCGCCCGGTCCGAGCACGCCGCGCACATCGCCTTTGCCGAATCCTTCACGCTCTTTACTGTCCTTGGCGCTTTGCACGGCGTGGGCATAGGCCATCCATTGGGCGACGCCGCCGCCGGCCCCGGGCAGAATGCCGACGAAGACGCCGATCACCGAACAGCGAAACACCAACCAAAAATGGCAAAGGTGTCTTTGATCCCTTCTATGACGCCGCTACTCAGATTCTCCGCCGGCCGTTCGCCGGCGATGGCCGTGCCGCGCACGGCGAGATCGACGATCTCGGGAATCGCGAAGATGCCGACCAACACCGGCACGAAGTCGAGGCCTTCCCATAAATACATGAGGCCCATATCGTAACGGAGCGAACCGGACTGACGCTCCTGGCCGATGGTCGAGACCAGTAGACCGAACAGACCCATGGCGAAACCTTTGATCTGGCCGCGCGAACCGGCGCCGCTGAGCGAGGTGATGCACGAGATGCCGATCAATGACAGCATGAACAGCTCCGGCGAACCGAAGGCGAGCACTAGCGGCCGGACGATGGGAATCGCCAGCGCCAGCGCCATGGCGCCGATCACCGCGCCGACCAGCGAACTCATCAGCGCCGCGCCGAGGGCGCGCCCGGCCTCGCCTTTTTTCGCCATCGGGTAACCGTCCACCACGGTGGCGGCCGAAATCGCTTCGCCGGGCACGCCGAAGAGAACCGAAGTGATGTCGCCCGTAGTCGCGGCGACGGCATGCATGCCGAGCAGAAAGGCGAACGCTTCGGCGGGCTGCATTTTGAAAACGAAGGGAATCATCAATGAGAGAGTCGCCGCGCCGCCGATGCCAGGAAGTAGGCCGACGCAGAATCCCAGCGCCATGCCGACCAGCATCAAGCTGAAAGCTTTCCACTGTAGGACTAGAAACAATCCTTCGATGAACGCGTCGAACATTGATTTTGTTTAATCTCGTGACTTCGAGGCGAACAAGTAACACAAGTCAGAACCGGATTGCGAGGGAAAATCCAACTAAAAGCTGGGCGGATAATTCCACGCCCGCCGCGCAGTAGCGCTGACAGTTGTCGAATGCGGCTGGCGATTTAGTGGGTGAGAAATTGACTGGTGGCACTGACTGCGGCTGGCGTGATATTTTCCAAGAGCTCCATGATCGTGTTGTAGTTGACCGGTTTGGTCAGATGGGCATTGAAGCCGGCGTCTTGGGTGCGCTGACGGTCTTGTTGTTGGCCCCATCCGGTCAACGCGATCAGCATGATCTCGCCGCCCCAAGATTGCGCGCGGATTTTGCGCGCGGCTTCGTAGCCGTTGAGTTTGGGCATGGCGATGTCTATGACGATCACGTCGGGACGAAACTCGGCGGCGGTTTGAAACGCTTCGACGCCGTCCTGGGCGACGCGCACTTCGAATCCTTCGCGGCGCAGCAACTGCGCCAAGGTCTCGGCTGACTGGGGAAAATCGTCGGCGACTAAAATTCGCCGGCAGCGAATGGCTGCGACGGCACCGTTGTCATGGATCTCAGCGGATTCGATGGTGTTAGACTTATTCTCCAACACCGGCAGCCGGACGATGAATTCACTGCCGCGATTGACCCCCGCACTGCGCGCCTCGACCTTGCCGCCGTGCAGTTCAACCAGGCGATGAACCAAGGTCAAGCCTAGGCCCAATCCACCTTCGGAGCGCGTGAAGGAACGATCGACCTGATAAAACAGTTCGAAGAGCCGCGGCAAATTCTCCGGCGCGATGCCGAGGCCGGTATCTTTGACGCGCACTTCGACGGTGTCGCCGGCGGGCTCGACGTTCAACCAAATCTGGCCTGAATCGGGAGTGTATTTGGCGGCGTTGTTCAACAGGTTCATAAAAACTTGCGTCAAGCGTACCCGGTCGGCGTCGACGTAGATCGCGTCCGTGGACATGGTCACGATCAGCTCGTGGCGCCGTTGTTCGATGAGCGGCCGGCAGGATTCGACCGCCGCTTGAATCACTTCGGTCAAGTTCAATTTTTCTTTTTGCAAGTCCAATTTTTTCCTGGTGATGCGGCTGACATCGAATAAATCGTCGGTCAAGCGGGTGAGATAGTTGACCTGACGCTCGATGATATCCTTGCCCTATTTGGGATCGGCGTGGGGCGTGCCGGCGGATTGTTGGAGCGTGACGACGTTGCGCATGAGCGATAGGGGATTGCGCAGTTCATGGGCGAGGGTCGCGAGAAATTCGTCTTTACGCCGGTCGGCATCGCGCAACGCCGCGTCGCTTTCACGCAGCGCGCTGTCGAGTTGTAATTTCTGCACCGCTTCCCAGGTTCGTTCGGCGACCAGATTGATCAAGGCGACTTCGCGCTCGTTCCATTCGTGGGCATGGGCCATCGCAACGATGATGGCCGAAATCAATTGGCCGTCGCGCACCAAGGGCACTGCGACGGCGGCGCCAATGCCGAAGCGGCGCGCCGGCTCGACGATCGCCGCAGTGCGTGGATCGCTGCCGATATCGTTGACCACGATGGTTTGACCGAGCCGGCCGGCGTCGAGGAGCGCGGGAGCCAAGCTGCTTAGCGAATAGCTGCCGATCAACGACGGCATGTGCGGGTGGTAATCGCGTTGGACCACGATGCGATCTTGGTCGCCATCGATGGCGACGAAGACGCAGCGGCTCGCTCGCAGATGCTCGCCGAGGGCGATGGAAACGGCCCAAAGCAATTCGTCGCCGTCGGCGGCGAAGCGGATGCACTCGCCGACATCGAGTAAGAAAAGCGCATTGGCGTCGGCCTGTTTGCGCCGGGTGATGTCGCGCACGGCGACATTGACGCCGAGTAGCTCGCCGGTCTGGTCGCGCACCGGATAATAACTGCTGAGCCAATAACGTTGCTCGTTGGGCTGGGCCTGAGTCGTGGCGTTGACTTCGACATCGACCACCGGCTGGCCGCTTTCGATGACCCGATGATGGTGCGCTTCGATCACCTCGGCCAGTTCCGGCACGGCATCGCGGATCAACTTGCCGAGATAAAAATCCGGCGGATGACCGGCCATTTCCGCCAGCGCGTTGTTGACCGACACGTAACGCAGCTCGCGGTCGAGAAAGCACAGACCCACCGGCGCCGAGACGTAGATCGTATTGATGAGCGCCAATCTTTCGTTGGCGATGCGCTGGTTGGCGCGCATGCTTTCTTCGACACTGGCATGGCGCCATCCAAGGGTTGTTACGCTCCAAATCATGACGATGGCGAGACCGTGACTGAGGCCTTGAGCCCAGGCTAACCCCATTGGGTTACGCGCCAGGAAATAAAAATCGATGATTAAAATTGCGCTGCAAACGCCGGCGATCAGAAGTTTCTCGCGCTTACCCGCCACCGCGACCAACAAAACTAAAGTAGCTACGTAACAAAATGGGATGGTTAAATGGCTCGGCATCCACATGTCGAGCAAATAAATCGCGACAATCGCGAGCGGACCGAGCAGCCACAAAAATGGCACCTGGGCGCGCCCTTTGACGGGCGCTAATTTATCCGCCGATTGGGCATCAGGATCGGCGGAAGTGAATGGCCGCTGCGGGTTTTGCATAGGTTTGTCAGGATTCACGACGAGTCGATAGTTTATCAAACCTATTCAACGCCATACAAGGATTCTTATTAATACTTTCGTCTGCCACCAACGCGCGCGGCGCAAAGCTCCACGACACCGGCATTGCTTTACCATGGCGCGCCGGCAGACATCGCCGGCCAATTGGCGGCGAACGGCAAGAACTGGTCGCGGGCGGGAAAGTTCTGGTTATCTACGAGCGTCGCTGCTTGACGCCAACGGTTGCTTGACAACCTCGCTGGCGCAGACAATAGATGACGACATAACTATTTACCGGGAGTTTTTCATGGCGCAAAAATATTATCGAGATTTTCGCGAACACTTAAAAGCGTTGGAAGCGCGCGGCAAATTGGTGCGCATCAAGCGCGAAATCAACAAGGACACTGAACTCATGCCGCTGGTGCGCTGGCAATTTCGCGGCTTGGAAGAGTCCGACCGCAAGGCGTTCATGTTCGAGAACGTCATCGACTCCAAAGGCAAACGCTACTCGATGCCGGTGACGGTGGGTACTTTAGCGGCGACCACCGAGATTTACGCCATCGGTATGATGTGCGAGCCGGATGAAATCCCCGAGCGCTGGAACCAAGCGCAGCTCCATCCCTTCGAACCGGTGAAAATTAGCAAAGCGCCGGCGCACGAAATGGTCTGGCAAGGCCAGGATCTTCTCAACGGCCATGGTCTCGACATGATTCCGGTGCCGATCTCGACGCCGGGCTTCGACAATGCGCCGTATTTAACTTCGGCGAACTGGATCACCAAGGATCCCGACACCGGCATCTACAACATCGGCAACTATCGCAGCCAGATTAAATCGGCGAACCGCACCGGCGGTCTGTTCACTTCCCAGCACATGGGCCAGCACTGGCGCAAGGCGAAAGCCAAAGGGCAGCGCTTGGAGGCCTGCATCGCCATCGGCGTGGTGCCGAGCATTGCCTACTCGGCGACGGCGAAGATTCCTTACGACTTCGACGAGTATCGTCTGGCCGGTGGCTTGGCCGGCGAACCGGTGGAGGTCGTGCAGGCGAAAACCGTGGATCTACTCGTGCCGGCGACGGCGGAGATCATCATCGAAGGCACGATTCCCACCGATATCGTCGAGCCTGAAGGTCCCTTCGGCGAATATCCCGGTTACATGGGCCACCGCACGGTGTCGCCATTCTTAGAAGTCACCTGCATTACCCACCGGCGCGACGCGATCTACACCGCATTGATGAGTCAGTTTCCGCCCAGCGAGTCGAGCAAGATCAAACACACCGGCACGGAAAAAATTATTTATAAATTATTGCGCCACGACAGCGGCAACTCGGCGGTGCTCGATGTCGCCTTGCACGATGAGGTGAGCGGCAGCGGCCAAGCCTACTGCGTGATCAAAATGCGCAAAGCCACCAAGGCTGAAGGCTGGCGCGCGCTCCACGCCACCGCCGGCTTTACTGGCAGCTATGCCAAGGTTTGCATTGCGGTGGATGAAGATATCGACATTCGCGATCCGGCGATGGTCAATTGGGCGATCTGTTACAACATGCGCCCCGATGAAGACGTGGTCATAGCCAAAGGCAAAATGCCCGGCCTCGATCCGTCGACCTATCCGCCAGGACTGGAAAGCGAAGAGAAACGGCCGGGCTCGACCTCGGCGTTGCTGATCAACGCCATTCGGCCCTGGCCCTACACACCGGTGTCGTTGCCGAAAAAAGAGTTCATGGAGAGATCGAAACAGATTTGGGAAGAGCTAGAACTACCGCCGCTTAAACCGCGCATGCCTTGGTACGGCTACAGCTTGGGCGCCTGGACCATCCAAGATGAAGAAGAAGCGGATCTGGCGGTCAAGGGCGATTACTTCGAGACCGGCACGAAGCAGACGGGGCAGAGGAAAAAAACCTAAAACGAATTCGTTTCGAGTTTGGAGTTCCGAGTTGACACGAAACCCGAAACTCAGAACTCGAAACACCGGGGTCTCAGAAGATTCCCGGTATCCAGCGTTTTACTTGAGTCAGATAATCGACGTAGGGTTGGCCCAATCGTTCAACTAATTTTGTCTCGTCGCCGATCACGCGAGTATGAAACCAGATCGCCGTGGCGATGGTAATTATTGCCGCGAACCAAGATTTGAGCGTGAGCGTGAGACCGATAAGAAAGATAATGTGGCCCAGGTACATCGGGTTGCGCGTGTAATGATAGAGGCCGCTATCGACGAGGCGATCGGGCGGAGTTTCCAGCCCCGGACCACCGCCGCCGATGCGCACTCGATGGCGGCCGCACAGGCGATATTGCAAATAACCCCAAACCATCAGCGGCGCGAACCAGAGGTTGGGTTGGAATTCGTTGCCCTCGATTGCCAACTCCCAAGCTAAAGCGACCGCGGGATAGATCACGAAGGTTCTGACCGGCGTGCGGCTAAAAAATCTCATCGTTAGACAAACACTATGTCCTTCGATCTAACACATACTCTGGTCGGCGTCGCGTTGTTATTCGCCGCCTTCGTCAAAGGCGCCACCGGTTTGGGATTTCCGTTGATCGCCACACCGACGGTGGCGTTGCTGTTGGACATCCGCATCGCCGTGACGATTCTGATATTGCCCAATCTGCTGATGGACGTGACCCAGGTGTTGCGCGACGGTTTTCCGAGCGCCGTATTGCACCGCTTCAGATCGATGATCGGTCTGACCATCATCGGCGTTTTCATCGGTACCATGGTTCTAGTAATGCTGCCGCTTTGGGCGCTCAATCTTTGCCTCGGCATCATGGTGATCGTCTTCGTCGTTTCCAACCTATTGAAGTTCGATTTTACGATTTCACCGGCGGCGGAAAAAATATTCTCGCCGATCGTCGGTTTCTTGAGCGGCTTTCTCAATGGTATGACCAATGCGGCAGGACCCGTTCTAGCCATTTACTTCTACAGCTTGAAATTAGAAAAACGTAGCTTCGTCAAATCCGTGGCGACCATCTTCATGATCACCAAGACCACTCAATTGATCGCGGTGTCGACTTGGAATCTGTTCAACTGGAATACCCTCACGCTGTCGCTGCAAGTGGTGCTCTTTACCATGCTCGGTTTCTACGCCGGTTTGAAAACTCAGGATCGGGTGAATCAGAAGACCTTCAGCCGCGGGCTGATGGTGTTGCTGTCGATCATCGGCGTGATTCTGATCGCCCGGGCGCTGATCCAAGCGCGTTCCTAATGAACTGAATTATAGCGCCGGCGCGTAGAGGTTATTTGGCAGACTCTGAATGTAGTCGATGGTTTCATTGAGCGGGATCACGTCGGCGTATTTCATCGCCATGTCGAACAGATTGATCTTGTGCGAGGCCTGGCCGCGGTCGAAGACGCATTCTTCGACGACCGACACTTTTAGGTTGTAGGAGAAGGCGTCGATGACGCTGGCGCGCACGCAGCCACTGGTGGTGGTTCCCGCGACGATCAGCGTGTCGGCGTGGACCTCATTCAACATGCTCATCAACGGAGTGCCGAAGAACGCGCTGGGTTTCTGCTTGTGCACGACGATGTCACCTCGCTGGGGAGCGATTTCTTCGACGATCTGATTGGCTTTTTCCCACTGCTCGGTCATGTCTTCGGTGGTGCGATTGCTCTTGGCTGCCCAGCCGCCAACGAGAACCGTCGAATTGGCGCGATTCTCTTCCGCCGTGGTGTAGAAAGTCGGCACATGCTTCTTGCGCGCTGCACCGAGCAACTCGCGAATCGCATGGACGCCGTCCCAACCTTCCGCGCCGCAACTGGTGCGGAAGCGTTTCACGGACTCTAAAATCGGCTCGGGTTTGTCGCCGGTAAAATTGTAATTGACGTCGATGATCAGCAGCGCCGGCCGTTGGCCGAAGCCGGCTTTTTTGCCGAAACCGGATAGCGCGAAAACTTCTTTATCGCGCGCGGTTAGAATGTCATCCCAGCTCACCATGATTTATCCTCCCAGGTTTGCGCCCATATCGTCGATATTCATTACAAACCGATTGTAAAGTCAATCCAGCGCTGGCTCTCCCACGGGCAATTTTATATAACCGTAAATGCGATGAACACGAGGGGACGGGCATGATGAGGCAAAATATTTTGATTCGGTTGGCGCTGGCATTGCTCTTGCCGCTGGCCGCCGGCTGCGGTTCGGTGGTCGCGCAGTGGACTGAGGGTGAAGTGCCCTTCGTCCGATCGAGCGAGGAAGTGATCGATCGCATGCTCGAAATGGCGCAGGTAAAAGCTGGCGATTTGATCTACGACATCGGCAGCGGCGACGGTGCGATCATCATTCGTGCGGCGAAAAAGTTTGGCGCGCGCGGCGTCGGCATCGAGATCGATCAAGACTTAGTGCTGCGCGCGCGCAATATTGCCTTTCGAGAAAAAGTCGATCATCTGGTTGAGTTCCGCGCCCAGGACGCTTTCACCATCGACGCTTCACCGGCAACCGTCGTGACGCTTTACATGCTGCCGGAGTTTAACGCCAAACTCAGACCGATCTTGGAGCGCCAGCTCAAGCCCGGTACCCGAGTGGTGTCCCATGATTTTCCCATCGCCGGTTGGCAGCCGGTGCGAGTCGAACAGGTCAAAGGAACGCTGCTGCACGATCACCAAGTGATGCTTTTCGAAATTCGCCCGCCGGCAAAATAATTCCCGTGTCGACTAAAAGCCCGGCAAGCGATAAAACTTTACCGGGTTCGCTTCTAAAATTTTCCCCTTTGCTAGATCCGAGATATCTTTGCGGTCCTGCAACATTTTCGCGGCGAAACGTTCGCGGTCGCCATGGGGCATGTCCGAGGCGAACATCATTTGCCCTTCGCCGACCAGTTCGAGCACATGGGGCAGCAAAATATCTTCCACTTCCGAACTAAAATATATGTTGCCCTGCTTGATGTAATCCATGGGCGTAAGCTTTTGGATCGGCGCGGTGCGCGATACGATGTTGGATAAATTCTTGCCGGAATGTTCGAAGCGGTGATGCAAACGTTCGAGAATGAAATGAACCCATAGACAGCCGGCTTCGAGATAGACCACGCGCATGTTCGGGAAGCGGTCGAAGATGCCGCCGCTCATCATCGAAACCATGCCCATCAACACCGGCATCAAGAACGGAATTACGCCGGACGGATAAATGTGGGTGTAGAGATTGTTGAGCGCCGGACAGGCCCAGCCAACATGGACGGCGAGGGGCAAATCGGCGCTGGCGACGGCTTCGTAAAATGGCAGCAGGCTGTCATCGTCGAGCAAACGATCGCCGGCGGTGCCGAGAATCATCATACCGACGCCGCCGAGCTGCTTTACTTCTCTGACTTGTTTAACTGCGCTGGGAATGTCGTCGAGGTTGGCGACGCCAACCCATTTGAGCCGCTCTTGACCGCCGAGCACATCGCCGAGCCAACGGTTGTAAGCGTCGCACATGGCGCTGGTGTAAGCCGGATTAGAACTAAGTGGATAAGCGAGGAAGAGTGTTGGATAGAGAACCTGGAGCCAGATGTTTTCTTCGTCCATGATCTGCAAGCGTTCCTTTAAACTGGTCAGCTCCATACTGCCTAAAGTGTCGGGTTTACGCTGGGCGTGACGCACCGGTTTACCGTTGATGCTCGCCGGCGTGCCTAAATTATTGCAGCCGCGGCCGACGCGGCGGGGAAACAGTTGCTCGTCGATCATCCAATAGGCGAGACCTTCGTCGGTTCCCGGCACTACTTGCGGGCGATGGGGGCGAAACTCCGGAGCGAAATATTTATCGCTGAATGTAATGGGATTTTCTTCGACGTGGCCGTCGGCATCGATGACGCGCATGGTATAACCTCCAATGTATGGGAATCTTTTTATAAGCGCGCCGCGGCAGATTCAACCACTGCGCAGGATTTCAATCAGTCTGCGATTAGCGGTACAGTCCATCGATAAAACCGCTGGACTGCATTTGCTTGACGAAAGTGTCATCGAAAAATCTTCTTGGCTCGGCGTCTTTGGCCTTGGGAACTCTGCCGGCGAGATCGTCGAGCACCGATTTCATCGCTTCCACCGTCGTCAGCGGCACGCGCAGCATATATTTTTGCACGTCGATGTCGTAGGACTCGGCCAGCGCGTTAGGATTGGCCGTGCGCAGATACTTCGCCATGACTTTGAGGGCGAGATTCTTATCGCGCTTGGCGCGGGCGATGGCTTCGGTCTGCGCCATCAGGTAGCGGCGCACGAGATCTGGATCTTCCTTGATCAAGCGGCCGCGGGTGGTGATGCCGGTAAAGGCGTACGGGATGCCCAACGACGCGACGTCGAGCAAAACACGGTTGCCCAATTTCAATGCTTGTGTGATAGCCGGGTAAGAAAGAATACCGGCTTGAATGCGATTGGTTTGTAGCGCGGTGACCATCGACTCCATGCCGCCGACCTGGACGATGGCGACCTCTTTCTCCGGTACCAGGCCAAAGTGCTTGAGCGCCATACGCGCGCCGACATCGATGGAGGTGCCGAAACGGGTGATGCCGACAGACTTGCCTTTCAATTGCTCGGCTTTTTCAATTTCCGGCCGCGCGATTAGATTTTGTACCAGCGCGTCGAGCGTCGTGCCGACCACCATGACATCGGCGCCACCCAAGGCGGCGCTGGCGCTGGTGCCGCCGGAGATTTGCAAGAATTGCACTTCACCGGCGATCAGCGCGTTCATGCCTTCGACGCCCGTGGGCGTGGCGATCACTTCGACATCCAAGCCATATTTGTTGAAGATGCCGACCTCACGGGCGATCCACGGCGGGCACATCACCGATGACAACGAAGTGAACGCCATGCGCACCTTGCGCAGCGGCTGAGCATCGGCTGCTGCGGCGTGGGGCGCTGGAACGAGACTCGGCGCGAGAAACAAGAAAGCGAATAATCGACAGTTCATTTCAATCAGTTCCAGCCGTAGAGCCGCTTGGCATTTTCTCCCAGCAGGCGGTTCTTCGCTTGTTCGGAAATATCCTTGCGGCCGCGGATGGTTTTCGTCACGTTGGGAAACATACCGTCCCAGTGGGGATAGTCCGAGGCGAAAAGGATCTTGTCGTCGCCAATGCGCTCGATGGCATAGGGCAAGGTCTCTTCCTCCGGTTCGAAGGCGAAAAACCAGTTGCCCTGAGCGATATATTCACTGGGCTTGTGTTTACACAGCGGCGCTTCGACTTTGCCGCGCTTTTCCCATTCCTCATCCATGCGTTCGATCCAATAAGGCGCCCAACCCACGCCGCACTCGAGAAAAGAAATTCTCAGCTTGGGAAATTTTTCCGGAATGCCACCGTACATCAAGCCGGCAAATTGAATGAAGGTTTCCACTGGGCGGCCAATCGTGTGCATGAAAATAAAGCTGTCGAAACGTTTGTCGCCGGCGGGAGCCTCGCGTCGATTGTGCACGCTGAGCGGAACATTTAGGCGCTGCATCTCTTCGTAGAGCGGCCAGAAACTCTTCGAACCGAGATGCTCTTTCATGCCTTGGGTCGCCACCGCGATGGAACTGAGTCCAAGCTTGGTGACCGCGCGATTAGCCTCGGCCACCGCCGCCTCGGGATCCTGCAAAGCGACCAACCCAACCGCTTTTAGCCGCGGACTTTGTTTACACACGTCGGCGATAAAATCATTGTAGGCATGGGCGTAAGCCACGGCGTACTCTCGCTCCATGAAACCGTTGACGGCGAAACTACTGGTGGGAAATAGCACCGAAACATCGATCTTCTCCTTGTCCATGTCGCTGAGCCGGGTCGGGATGTCGACATGTTCCAGCCCGCCAACTAAACCGCCCAGCCCGGTGTCCAAACCGTCGGACGGAAGTAGTGGGCCGCCGCGCTTATTGAAGGGCTCGGCAAGATATTTTCTGATATCAGCATTTGTCTCGACGATATGGCCGTCGGCATCGATGGTGTTCATGACTGATCCTCCTAAAATTAAACCCGAGTCGCTGAAGACTCAACTTTGCGGAGAATAGTCGCTGTCGGTGGATTCTGTCAATCGGCGGCGTGATCGGCACTAACGCGGTGGCAGCAATGAACGGATTGGTTGCAACTGTCTAAGCGTGAAGCCCGCGCAGCCAAGTGACCGCGTGTTCCCGGCGCGGGCTTGGCTGCGCGGCAAAGCCGGCGACTTAGTATTCGCCGCTTTGGCGTTGCAACTTTTGGATGTCTTGGCGGTTGCGATTGATCTCGGCCTGGTTGCGGTTGATCTGTTGCTGTTGCTGGGCGCTGGTAATTTCATGGCCTTGGAATTGATCGCCGATGAGCGCGCCGGCGCCTAAGCCAAGGGCACCGCCGATCGCCGCGCCGGCGCCGGGACGACCCACGGCGGCGCCGATTTTGCCGCGCAGCACTTCCAGGTGAATTGCCAAGGCATTGAGCGGCGTCTTTACTTCATGGGCGAGCGTGCGCGCGGCGATCGCCAATCTTTGCACCGGCGCCGGCGCGCCGACGTTCTTGCGCTGCTTCATGACCAAGCGGTCGATCAAGTCCAAACTGGCGCCGACTTCGTCGCGGCTAGAATATTGCGGTCGGTTCGCGTAGGTTCCCGCTTCGGCTTGGCGTAGCGTCTCGCTGATCAAACGAAAGCGGCGGGTGTAAAGCGCGGTAGTAAGAAAAGCGGCGATCAAAGCGACAGCGCCGCCGAGGGCGAATAGCCAGACTAGCTGACGCCAAAGGCCGGCGAGCAAGCCAGTCCAATCGGCGGGATTGACCCACAGACGCAACCCGCCCGGACCTTGCACGCCTTTGGGCATCTGCAGCGGCACCCAGATATCGTAGGCGGTGCCGTCTCCTTGTTTCTTGGAGTCGATGATGGTTTCACCGCGGCGCAGCTGGTCCATGATTTCGCCGCCGATCTGCGTCTTGTCTTTCTCGCCTTCCACCGAAGTGTAAAGCAGCCGGCCTTCAGAGTTAACCACCCACATCGCCTCGATGCTGGCGCTGCGATCGACGAACGCCTGCATCAATCCTTTGACATCGCCGTGACGCGATGTCGTGATGCGGGTCGGGCCGGCGGGCTTCTCGGCTTTGCCCTTGGGAAAAACCCTGCCGAGAAAATCCCAGAAGGACGGCGCGTTCTTTTGCGTCGGTTGGGCCGGGATGAGCACGGAGCGCTCGCGCAGGCTGTCGGCCAGAGCGATTTCGACTTGGCGCGCCATCAACAGAGCAGTTTGCAGCGTCGCTTCGGTGGTGAGCCGCTGAGCGATCAACCAAATGCCGGCGCCGAGGATGCCGAAGATGACCACGACGGTGGCACAAAAAACCGCCGCTTGTTGTTGGTGTAAACTCATTCCGCCATTAGGATAACAGATCGGTGGCGTGCGGCAAAGTTTGCTTTTTACTGGTGTTGTAGCAAAGTGATTATGTCAGGGGTTAACGGCAACGTAATTATGTCAGGGTGGAAGGATGACAACCCTGACAATGAAAGACGAGAAACGACTAGACGTAATTCAACGAGTATATCGCAGCGAGATCACCGTGGTTGAGGCCG
>SHYW01000134.1 GCA_009692615.1 Deltaproteobacteria bacterium
GACGCACACACTTGGCCTATATCGAACCAACTCCAACAAGGTGGGGTTCCGCTATGGCCAGGTTTCTAACTTACGACCTCAACCCAACGCACTACCCTGACATAATCGCGTTGCTGTTAACATGACATATTGACGTTGCCACGACATTAATTAAATTCTTATTTGAAGGATGGCGAACTTTCGCGCCTCCGAAAAGATGGTCGGGACAGGGTCCGTCATACCGTTGGCAAGCGGTATCCGGATTTAGGAGCGGGGTGGGTTCAAAGACTGGATTCCGATTTCACGGGAATGACGGAAAAGAAAATCAGCTTGACAGCTTACCCGCATTGTTTGTACATGTCGCCACGGCGGTGATTGTGCCATTTTAATCAACAGCGGAATCGGGGGAAGCGTTATGCGACACGTCCTATTTACGTCATCACGATTTGTTCCGGTCGTTCTTATGTTTTTTCTCGTGCTCGCCGTTGCCACCAACGCGCAACAGTTGCCGCGCTCAGTCACGGTTGCTTCCAATCCGCCCGGTACAGTCTTCTACGCGCTGGCGAGCGGCCTGTCGAAAGTCGTCAGCGACGGCGCGCCGATGCAGATGGTGGTGCAGCCTTATTCCGGCACGAGCACGTTCTTGCCGATGCTCGACGCGGGGGAGATCGACTTCGGCATCAACAACGCCGTCGACATGGCGCTGTCGTATCAAGGCCCCGAGCGGCTGAAGATCGGCGGTAGAAATCCTTTTCAGCACACACCCAACGTGCGCCTGGTGATGCGCGGCGCGATTTTGACGACGGCGTTCATAGTCCGCAAGGATGGGCCGATCAAAACCATGCAAGATATTCGCGGCAAAAGGGTTACCGGGGAGTATCCGGCGCAGCTGGCCAATTGGTATAACGTCTTCGGTTTTCTCGCCGGCGCCGGGATGAAGTTTGACGACGTGAAGATCGTCCCCGTGCCCGGCGCCAACGACGGAGTCGACGCGCTCATCCAAGGTCGCGCCGACGTTGCTTTGCACGCCGTTGATTCGGCCAAGGTCAAAGAAGCCGACGCGGCCATCGGTGTGCGCCACCTTTCCCTCGACTGCACGCCGCAGGGTGAAAAACGGCTGCGCGCCGCCGTGCCCGGCTACTATCCGCATTGGCTCAAACGCGGCCAAGCGGCGGCGATCGCGGAAGATACTTGCGTGAACGCCTACGATATTTTCCTGACCAGTCATAAGAGCGCGCCGGATCGCGTCGTCGCCATGGTGCTCAAGAATATTTGGGACAACGTCGATAAGCTGCCGGCGCTTCATCCGAGCTTCAAAGATTGGACGCGCCAGCGCGCTGTCGACGCCGACGTGACGATTCCTTATCATCCCGCCGCCGCCCAGTTCTTCAAGGAGCGCGCTGTTTGGCCGGCGAGCATGGACGACGTGCAGCGCAAACTGATCGCTATGAATCCGTGAGGCGCTTTCGCTGATCGCGAATCGGCAATAGGCAACAGGCACTAGGCAATAGCTCGGAGAATCACTCTTCTCTTCCTATTGCCTGTTGCCGAATGCCTGCCGATCTCTTGAATATTTGTCGCCGCGACTCTATAACTCAGCGATCATGAGTGCTGGACCTTCCTAGAGTGATAAACCCACCGAAAACTATAAAAACCGAACGGCTGAGACTGAGAAAAGCAAAACTAGCGGATGCGGAGGCGATCTTTCGCCAATACGCGCAGGATCCGGACGTCACCCGCTACGTCAGTTGGCGCGCCCATAATAATCTCGACGAGACCCGCAAGTACGTGCGCATGTGCGAACTCGCTTGGGATATGGGCAAAGCGTTTCACTGGGTGATCGAGCGCCAAGACGAGAAGCAAGTGATCGGCATGATGATCGTCCGGGTCAACGCTGAGAAGTTGGAACTCGGCTTTGTCCTAGCGCGCGTTCATTGGGGGCATGGCTACATGACCGAGGCGATGCAGGGAATCGTCGCTTGGGCGATGAAGCAAAAGGAAGTGTTCCGCGTCTGGGCCGTATGCGATGTCGACAACAAAGCCTCGGCGCGGGTGATGGAAAAAGCCGGCATGACGCGCGAAGGCACGCTCAAACGGTGGTCGCTCCATCCTAATCTCAGCGACGAGCCGCGCGATTCGCTCTGCTACGCGATCACCAAGTGACGCGGCGCGGCATTGCCGCAACCGAATAAGAAAGAAAATGTTCACCACGAAGGACACGAAGATCACGAAGGTCGGAAAATAATTTATCCGAAACCTTCGTGTCCTTCGTGCTCTTCGTGGTGAGAAATGGGGTTCGATTCATTTAGTTGATTCGAGGTGAGTAATGTCGATTGGGTTTCGAACTTCACTGACGATGATTTTTCTTTTGCTCGGAATTCAGCTCGGCTTCGCCCAAGAGCGCGTGCGCGTTGGCTGGGCGGCGATGACCGCGTCGCACACGCCGCTTTGGGTGGCGCAGGAGCGCGGCTTGTTCGCCAAGCAGGGTCTGGTCACCGAGGCGATCTTTTTCGGCGCCGGTCCGCCGGCGATGCAGGCGTTGGTCGCCGGCGATCTTGACATCGTCGTCACTTCCGCGCCCAACGTCGTCAACCCGCGCCTCGGCGGCGCCGACGTGGTGATGATTCTCTCGATCATTCCGACTTTCATCGATCACATCATCGCCGCGGGCAATATCACTAGCGTCGAACAGCTGCGCGGCAAATCCGGTTCGGTGAATCGCGCCGGGAGCATTTCCGATATGGGATTGCGGCTGTCGTTGAAGCGGCTGGGCATTGATCCCGAGAAAGACGTAAAGATCGTTCCCGCCGGCGGCAATCCCGAGCGGCTGGCGTCGATTTCGCGCGGCCTGACGCAATTCACGATCATGAACGAGCCGTTCATCAAAGAAGCCGAGCGCCTGGGCTTTCGCGATCTGGTCAACATGGCGACGTTGAAGATTCCGTTGCATGGCAACGGTGTTGTTACTCGCGAGGCGAGCATCAAAACCCGGCGGCCCATGGTGAGCCGTTTCGCGCGCGCCATGACCGAAGCGATTCACTTGGTCAAAGCCGACAAGGAAGGAACGAAAGCGATCATCGGCAAATTCACCCGGCTCACCGATCCCGAAGGTTTGGAGCGGACGTACAGAAATTACACTTCGGTTCTGCTCGACGTGCCCTACGCCGATCCGGTGGGCATCAAGACGCTGCTCGATGACATGGCGCCAAAAAATCCCAAAGCCGCCGCGGCGGACCCGAAGAGTTTTGTCGATGCGAGCTTCGTGCAGGAGATGGAGTCGTCGGGATTCATCAAGCAATTGCAAAAGCGATAATGGGTAAGGGGTAAGGCGATTCGGAAGAGACTTGGATTGGAGGACAACGATGGTTGAAACGATAAGAACTTTTTCGCTGGTAATTTCGTTGCTGCTGAGCGCGTCGTTCGCTTCGGCGCAGCCGGCTGGGAAAACTTGGAAGATCGGCGTGCTGGTGTCGAGCACGCAGGCTTTGAACGCGGCGCGCGATGCGGCGCTGCGTGATGGGTTGCGCGCGTTGGGTTATGAAGAGGGCAAGAATATCGTCATCGAGTACAGCTTCAGTGAAGGAAAGTTGGAACGCTTGCCGCAGTTGGCGCGTGAGTTGGTGGAGCGCAAGCCCGACGTGATCGTGGTCGGAGGCACTGGCGTGGCGGTGGCGGCGAAAAAAGCCACGAGCACGATCCCCATCGTCGTCGCCGGCGTCGGCGATCTGGTTGAGGCCGGACTGATCAAGAGTTTTATGTTTCCCGGCGGCAACGTTACCGGCGTGGCGCGCACCTCGGCGGATTTTTTCGGCGACAGGTTAAAACTGATTAAAGAAATCTTGCCGAAAGCATCGCAAGTCACGGCCCTGGCTAATCCCGCCAATCCCGGCCACGCCCGCAATTTGAAAGATGTCGAACTCGGCGCGCGCGCATCGGGCCTGACCTTTCAATCGGTGACGGCAAAATCGGCCGCTGAATTGGACAGCGCCGTCAGTAACGCGGCCAAGGGCGGCGCCGGCGCGCTTTTCATTCTGAGCGACGCCATGTTCAATACTAACGTGGCGCGCATCGCGACGCTCGCCATCAAGCACCGGCTGGCGGCGGTGTACGATCGCAGCGACTTTGTCGAAGCGGGCGGTTTGTTGAGCTACGGCGTGAACCTGCCGGATCTATCCCGGCGCGCGGCGGAGTACATCGACAAGATTCTCAAAGGCGCCAAACCCGGCGATCTGACGTTGGTGCAACCGACCAAGTTCGATCTCTGGGTCAACGCCAAAACCGCCGAACAAATCGGTGTGGCCGTGCCGCCAGCGGTGCTGGAGCGGGCGCAGAAGGTAATTCGGTGAACGGTAAGGGGTAAAGGGTGAGAGGTTAGGTGATTCGGAAAAGTTTGCCTTCGTGCGGATTCGCGGCGCTCCGCTAGTTGCAATTCTAAATTCGCGTGCGCGGCATTGAGAAAGGAAGCGACCGATGATGAATGCCAGAATTTTTCTGCGGCTCATGGCGTTATTGCTTGCTCTCTGTGTGGGGCCGTTCGGCATCGCGCGGTCCGCCGAGCGGCTGGTCGGTTTGCAGTCGGCGCCGAGCGTGGCGATGGCGCTGCCTTGGTTTGCCGAGGAGGCGCGGCTTTATGCTAAATACGATCTCGATTTCCAGCTCGTCTACATCGCATCTTCGGGAATCGTCACCGCGGCGATGAGCAGCGGCAGCGGCAATGTCGCGATTGTCGGCGGGGAGGGGCCGCTGCGCGCTTATCTTGCCGGCAACACCGATTTCGTTTTCATCGGCTCGGTGAAAAATGTCCTGACCCACAGCTTGATGGGCAAGCCGGAACTCAAGAAGCCGGAAGATTTGAAAGGCAAACGCATCGGCGTCGGGCGCTTCGGCGGCAACTCGCACTATTTCACCATGTACGGAATGCGCCAGAAGGGGCTCGATCCGCTCAAGGACGCACAATTTATTCAAACTGGCGGCGCGCCGGAAACTTTTCTCGCGCTCAACACCGGCGCGGTCGACGCAGCATCGCTGACGACGCCGCAGGACACCCGCGCGGCGTTTTTGGGCTACAACTACGTCATCGACGGCCGCGAGATCAAGCCGCCCTATGTCGCTACCGGCTTGGTGACGCTGCGCTCGCTGATCGCCAAGCGGCCTAAAGCGGTGAGCCAATTCATGCACGTCATGGCGGAGTCGTTGAAGCTGATGATCAGCGACCGCGAGCTGGCGTTTCGCGTGATCAGCAAAAAAATCGGCTTGACCGACCGCAAAGTTTTCGACGCTGCCTACAGCGCCGAGCTGAATGTTTTGGAACCGAGACTGGACATCCGCGCCGGCGCGATCCAAGCCAACTTGGACGAGATCGCCCGCACCGACCCGCGTGCCAAGCAGGTGAAAGCGGAGCAGCTGATCGACCGGCGCTTTCTCGACGAGATGGAGAGAGACGGGACGTTTGCGCGGTTGGGTTTGCGCTAGGAGGGTGAGATTTGGGATCCAGTTCCGGTTCGATGGTGATTGCTGAATCGCCCAGCTGATGATTAGACGCAATCGCCCGGCGATTTGTAGGAAATGATTGCGGATATTGCTCTGAAATGCTCGTCGTAGGCGACGATGGCCTCGCAGCCGGCGACGTATGCACTGATCGCGTGGGGCAGATCCGTGGAGTCCTTTAGCGCCGAAAACCGTGGCGCTAAGCGTCTTCGATCGGTACGCGTCACGAATGGGAGTATCATCAGTCGGTCTGCGAGTATTTTCTGTAGCGCCGCCTTGCCGAATGCCGAACCGGTGTCGACGTCCGGAGCATTCTCAAGAGCAAATACGAAGACCTCATGCAAAGCGTAGAATGAGGTGGCTGCGGCAATCAATCCGGAATCGATTTTAGAAAATAACCCGCGCACGTCTTTGGCCCGGTTCCGCTCGATCGATTCAGTGAGCGTGTGTACCAGGAGGACGGAGGTGTCGAGGTAGATCAATGGTCGGCGCCCGCAGCCCGCCTTGACGAAGGGTTCTTTTTACTCGGAGTTACGAGTTCACCTTCGTTAGCGAGAATGCGACGCTGACTGCTCTTGCGGGCTTGATGAAGGAGCTTGTCGAGCGCTTTTCCGCTCAGGAACTTCTTAAAGTCTTTCACTTTCATGCGCTAATTCTATCCGCTTGTGATTCCCCCCGCAATCGGGGATTAGGCGAAATTAACCAATGCTAGTTCAGCTCCAACCCCACCACTCTCGCCGGGTTTTTCGTGCATACCGTGTACAGCTCCTCCTGATTCAACCCGAACGCTTCCATGTAGCCGCGCACCAGGCGCATCGCTTCCACTGAGTCGGGGAAGAGCGGTTCGCCGGCATCGCTTGAGAGCGTGAAGTGTTCGACGCCGACTTCGCGGATGGTGTTGTACATGATTTGTGGGTCGACGCCGAGAAGCGGCGAGAGTTCGTCCCAGGTGAAGTTGAAAAGTACGCCGGTGCCACGGATCTCTTTCATCATCTCCGGTGAGACGTTCAAGAACGGACTAAACGGATGATCGATGACGGCGCGCTTCAAGCCGACCTTTTGCACTTCCTCCGCGAGTTTGTAAATCTCGGCGTGAGTCGCGTGGCCGAAAAACAGCGCTACGTTTCTGTCCGCGCAGAGATGAACGATATCGCGAATCTCAGGCTTAAGCTTGCCATTGTCATCGAGATCGTAGTGGCCCACCTGCAAAGCTTCATCCCAGCCGATGGGGCCGATCCAGCCGGAGCTTTCCCGGCCGCGCACGAAGCGGCCGTAGGTGCCGACGGTGCTCATGGTGATCGCATGCGTAAACACCGGCAGCCAGATGGCGCTGACACCGAGGTCGATCATCTCGCCGACGATCTTCGCCGTCACCGGTGCCATTTGCCGGCCGCAGACGTAGGCGGACCAGCATTGAATTGGCGTGACTTTTTCTTTTTCCGCCCAGCGATTGACGTCGTCTTGAACATCCTGAGTCGCTGTCACCGGATCGTCGCCGGGAATGCTTTTGAACAGCAGTCCTTTCATCTCCGCCAATGACGCACGCCGCGCCAGATCGTAAGGATCTTGCTGGCCCTCGTGGGCGTGGCAATGAATGTCGATGGCGTCTTTGACTTTGATATGGGGCGGATGAACGACGCCGGGTTTGTACTGCGTGCGCGCGGCGTAGGAAGTGACGCAACGTTCGTGGGTCGGAGTCGAAACGATATTCTTACTCATAAGTTCGGTTTCCTTTTCGGCGGATTCCGGCGATGTTGCTACAGTTGCGGCGAGTTTGTCAAAGTGTTTCTGTTGTGAAGGCATCAGGCAGCAGGCAATAGCAAAGATCGTCTTGGTTTTTTTGCCGGGTTGATGTAAGTACTGGGCATGGAATGTTTGTTCGCTGGAGGTTCCATGAGGTTGATGGGCGCGATTTTCTTGCTTGTCGGTTTGCCATTCGCAAATAGTTTCGGCGCCGATAAAATCAATTTTCTCTACACCGCGCGGGTCATGTCCCAGGCCTATCCGTGGATCGCGCAGGAGGCTGGGCTTTTCAAGAAGTACGATCTCGATGCGCCGGTGGTGTTCGTCACGCCGGGCGCACCGTCCGCGGCGGCGATTCTCGCCGGCGACAGCGAAGTGGCCGAGATCGGCGCGGCGACGATTACCCGGCCGTTTGTGCTGGGCAACCGCGATCCGGTTTTTATCGGCGGCATCAAGAGCGCCTTGACCCATAGCATTATCGCCAAGCCGGATATCAAACGGCCGGAGCAGTTGAAGGGAAAAAGAATCGGCGTGTCGCGCATCGGCAGCAATCCGCATTATTTTGCCGTGCAGGCATTGCGCCATTACAATATCGATGCGCGCGAAGTAAGTTTCATTCAGGCCGGCGGCGCGCCGGAAACATTGGCGGCGCTGGTGGCCCAGGCGATCGATGCCGCCGTCTTGACCGTGCCCACCGACGCCCAGGCGTTGCGCATGGGTTATCACTACGTCGTCTACGGTCCCGATCTAAAAATCGCCTACGCGGCGACGACTCTCGTGACGCGCCGTTCGATCATCGCCAAACGCGGCCCAGTGATCGCCCGCTTCATGCGCGCCATGGCCGAAGCGGCGAAGATCATGCATACCGATCGCGAATTTACTTATAAGATCATGGAAAAATATTTGCGCGTGGACGATCGCAAATTGTTGGAGGCGAGCTACAACGTCGAGATCAAAGCGTTGGAACCGCGCTTGGCGATGAAGCTCGAAGGTTTTCAATCGACGCTTGACGAAATCGCACCCACCGAACCGCGCGCGAAATTAATCAAACCGCAGGAAATGATCGACACGCGCTATCTCGACGAGATGGAGAAGAGCGGCTTCTTCGAGCAGATTTGGAGCGGGAAGCGGTAGTAACGAGACGGGGACACGGTGAAGATCTTATTCGGCGTCAGCGATTCGTTCTTTCCAGTAGCCTGGGCGTCTGCTTGTGTGAGCAACGGCAATGACGAAATAACCTGCTTCTCGCTCAACGTATATCAAGGCGTAGGGAAAGCGATTGGTTAGTATACGGCGAAAATCTTTGCCGATGGATCGACCAGATTCGGGATATTGCTGGATTAGCTCCACGCTTCTTTCGAATTCGCTTATGAAGGCGGCACCCAGTCCGACTCGACGCCGTTCGTAGAACTCCACGGTTTCAACAAATTCTTCGCTGGCTTCCGTGGCGAGTGTGACGGGCTTCACCGAAGTATTGATCGCGCGCGCTGGAGAGCAACTTCGAGGGGGACTCCCTGATCTTCGCCGGATTCGTAACGCTTTAAACGACGGTCACATTCCGCGAGCCATGCAGTTTTCGACTCGGTGGATGTTGTGGCACCGTTGGAGTCGAGGGACTGAATCAGTTGCAATGCCAAATCCGCTCGTTCCTCAGCGGAGAGCTGTCTCGCTCTAATCTGTATTTCATCAAGCGTATTCATTCTGCAAAGCGTAGTCTAGCCATTAATTTGAGTCAAGTCGGTCGAATTGGCTCCACTGGTGAGAATAACGCGACGCATCAGTTGCCCATCATCTTTTTGACCCGCTCGATCACGTCCGCCGGCTGCACCATGATGTCTTTGCTCAACGCCGCCAAATCTTCACCGGCCAGGACATCTAAATCCCAGCCGCGTTTTTTGGCGTCGGCTAAAAGTTCGCCGTCGTTCAACGCTTTGCTAAAGGCGCTGCGCAGTATTTTCACGCGGTCAGCTGGTGTGCCGGGCGTTGAAATGAAGGGGCGGCCGAGATCGCCCGAGGCTAGAATCACTTTGGCGACGCGCTTGGTGGCGTCGGGCGTTTTGTGGGCGTCGAGCAATTCGTGAATGGTCGGGACCTCGGGCAGTTTGGGATAGCGGGTCGCGCCGCTCTGGGCCAGAGCGCGGATGAAGCCATTTTTTATCCACGTGCGCGTCGGTTCGCGTCCGACGTACGCTGAAGCCGTGCCTGCGCGGCAGTGCACTTCGCCTTTCTCGATGGCTAGATTCATGTCGCCGCCGCCGCCGTAGCCGGCGACGATATTGATTTTCAGGCCGAGCCCTTCTTCGAGTAGCCGCGGCAAGAAATATCCCAGCCCGGAACGCGCCAAGGCGGCGCAACGCGGGGGCTCGGCGGCTTTGCGCATGTCGTCGATGGTTTTGTACGGTCCGTCGGTGCGGATGTACAACACTTGATCGACCCGTTCCGGCGAACCGATAAAGACGAACTTTGGCCAGTCGAATTTTACTTCTTTGGCGCCGAGAAGCTGATCGACATAAAGAGCTGGATTGACCACGGCAAGAGTTAAGCCGTCCGGCTTGGCGACACTGTAAACATAATTAGCCGCGATGATGCCGGCGGCGCCCGGCATGTTTTGCACGACGACGGTGGGATTCCCCGCAATGTGCTTGCCGAGATAGAGCGCGACAAAGCGCGCCCAGTCATCCATCGCGCCGCCGACCGAGTTGCCGACCACGAGCCGGATGGTTTTGCCGCGATAGAATTCATCGGTCGCCGCCTCTACGCCGGAACGAAGAGGAACAAATGCCAATAGTAGGAATCCGAGGCGAACGATTCGTTTCATTTTGTCTCCGTGAAACTTACTCGATGCCTGCTCGCGTGAATAATCCTTTGGCGCTTGGGCCGGTCAGGTAACGGATCAGCTCATGCGCGCAGATGTTTGCCTCCGGCGAGGTTGTGGCCGCATAGCTCGTATAGTTTTGAATTTCCGCTGGCAGAGGCCCGACAAATTTTATCCCGGCGCCGACGTTCTCCAAAATTACCGTGGTGGCGCCGAAGCCGAGTTCGTTGCCACGACCGTGGCTAATGTGATCGAGCACCGCGGAGAAATCGGCATAGCGAGTTACTTTGGCATTGATTTGTGCGCCGGCGCCGAGTCGGTCGAAGAGTTGATCGAGATAGATTCCCGTGGAAGCTTGGTTGTAAACGATCGACTCGGCCTGCTGCAAAGCGTGGACAAATTCATCGACAGTGGAAATTTTCATCGCTGCGGCGTCGCGGCGCACCATGACGCCGACGCCGATGCGGCCGATGGCTACGCGAGTTGCGGATCGGTTTGTTTGTGGCATTTCGTCGAGCAGGTCCGGCGGCGCGATCACGATGTCCGGCGCTTGGCCGCCGCTCAACCGTTGGCGTATGGCCGGCGCGGTGGCGAAGTTGACGGTTACCCGATCGCCGGTTTCACGGCGAAACGCCTCGATGACTTTGCTCAAACCTGGCTGAACGGCACCCGCGCTGAGAATTTTGATTTCCCTCGGCATTACGGCATTCTCGTTAGATTTCGACCGACTTGTTCACCGCGAAGGACAGGAAGAACACGGTCGTAATCATGTTTAAGTTGCGCCAAGCAGTCGTTGTCAAGCGCCGAGCGTTGTTTTCGCCGAGGATGGCGCGCTGGCTCGCTGCCGTATTCTTTGATACGCGCTTCTAACTCGCGTTGCGTGTGCGTCTGTGGCGCCGGCATGAACTCATCGCTGGAAACCGACTGGGGTGGAATCGGCGACGGAAAGGCGGATGTTTCGGCGGGTAATAACTGTCTCAGTTCGTGAGCGCTGAGAAATTCCATGATGGCCTCCTTCCGGGTCTTAGGGAAATCATTTGATCGCAAAGAGCGCAAAGGGGAAATATCATAACGGAACGTAACCGAGACGGTCTAGGACTGTCAACATGATTATGTGGTAATCGATCGTGGCATTGCGAGCGCCAAGAATATCGGGTGTGCTATCGTAAAAACCGAGGAAAATATGCTAAGGAAGCTGCACATTCGTCGGAGGTGAGCGAATATGTTGGGCAGGATTGTTTGTGGCGCGACTTTGTTCATGTGCATTATCGGATCGGCGGCCGATGCCGTGGCCGGCGCCGCGCCGGAATTCTACAAAGGTAAGACGGTGCGCGTTCTCGTCGGTGCATCAGCGGGCGGGGCGTTCGATACTTGGGGACGGATGATCGGACGCCACCTGGGCAAGCAGATTCCCGGCAATCCGGTCGTCGTGGTCGAAAATGTCACGGGAGCGGGCGGGCTGATTCTCGCCAATCAAGTTTACAAGACGAACAGGCCCGACGGTCAGGCGATTTCAACATTCAACGGCGGTTTGCTGATTGGGCAGATTCTGGGCCGGCCTGGCATCGAGTTCGACGCGCGCAAGTTTGAATATCTCGGCGTGCCAGCGAAGTTCGATTCGGTCTGCGCGTTTTCCAAAGCGAGCGGCATCACCAGCATGGAGCGATGGAAAGCGTCGAAGACGCCGATCAAAGTCGGCGGCACGGCGTCAGGTTCGAACACCGTTGATATCCCCCGTGTGCTCCAGGCCGTCTACGGCCTGCCGACGCAAATCATTAGCGGCTACAAAGGTTTCGCCGAAGTACGCCTGGCGGTGGATAGTGGCGAGCTAGCCGGCGGCTGCGGCGGTTGGGACGGTTTAAAACTTCTCTGGGGCAAACAAATCGAGGCCGGCGAGGTGATCGTGGTCTTGCAGACGCGCTCGCAGCCACTGGCCGATCTGCCCAAGGTACCGCTGGTAATGGACTTTGCAAGTAATGACGATGACCGGCAGCTGATCGAAGCGGGCATACAGTTCCCCGCGTTGTTGGGCTTGGCCTATGTGTTGCCGCCTGGGACGCCGAATGAGCGCGTGCAGTTATTGCGTAAGGCGTTTACAGATACTTTGGCGTCGCCTGACATGCAGGCCGACGTGCAGAGGGCGCGACTCGCCACTGATCCGGCCACGGGCGGGGAGTTGCAGAAAATCGTCGATCGCTTGTTCAAGCTGCCGCCGGCGATCGCCAGTAAGTTGAAGGAGATACTGAAATAATTTTTGCGTAATGATAAATTAATGTAAAAAATTTGAAACCGATCTAATAGTCGAGGGTCGAGAATGGCTAGAAATTATCGTTACATCTCCGCCGATGGTCACTACGAGTCGCCGCCGGAACATTGGACGCATCGCGTCGCCAAACAATTTCGCGACCGGGCGCCGCGGCGCATCAAGCTCGCCAACGGCAAAGATGCGTTGGCGATGGAAGGCAAGCCGCTGATTTACGGCGGCACGAGTCTGTTTGGCGGGCGCGCGCCGGAAGTATTCGATCCGACGGTGCTCGACTACGATAACACTCCGGGCTGCGGTCCGGCGGAGCAACGCTTGCGCGAGCAGGATAAGGACGGCATCGATGCCGAAGTGTTGTTCGCACTCGACGTGCGTAATTCATCGATCCGTGACAAGGCGGCGCTGATCGGCGTGGTGCAAGGTTTCAACGATTTTTTTTCTGAGGAATATTGCGCCGTGGACCGCGACCGGCTGATCGGCATGGCGGTGTTGCCCAACAGCGGCGCGGCCGAAGATATCGCGGAGCTGGAGCGCTGCAAGCGGTTGGGGTTCAAAGGCGCCTGGCTGACGACGTTTCCGAGCGGTAAAGGATATCCTACAGCTGAGGATGACCGCTTTTGGGCCGCGGCGTTGGATTTGGAAATGCCGTTGGTGATTCACAAGGGTTTCCCGACTTAAGGAACCTCTGAACAATTGCCCTGGAAGCAGGGCAGCGGAGGATAGATCGTTTTTTTCGTAATGAGTTACAGTTTTTGCGAAGTTATATCAGATTACATTTTGCTCTCGCGGTTAATAGGGTCCTTAGTTTTGCCTCGATTTGCCCCCGTTGACCGTTGTACGAAG
>SHYW01000135.1 GCA_009692615.1 Deltaproteobacteria bacterium
CGACGCACACACTTGGCCTATATCGAACCAACTCCAACAAGGTGGGGTTCCGCTATGGCCAGGTTTCTAACTTACGACCTCAACCCAACGCACTACCCTGACATAATCGCGTTGCTGTTAACATGACATATTGACGTTGCCACGACAGTAAAATAGCCAGCGCGCACTCTGCCAACGCCACGGTGAAAGCGACTGACAAAGCATTGCCAGGTGAAATGGCTGGTGGTAGCTTGGGGCCATGAGCGGCAGGCGACCACGAAAAGACAACCGTGTGACCATGCGCGAGGGCGACCGAATCTTGATCAACAAGGGCATCTCGAAAAAGGTCATGATTATTGCCCGCACCGAAGTGCCCCATTCGCCGGAACGGATGTTCGTCACCAAGTCCGGCGGCAAGTACACCATCGGCCTCAAAGTTTGGCGCACGGATTATATTTGGAACGAGAAAAACCAGATGTGGATTTCCAAGCACTGAGCCCCCGCTCGGAGTTCAACCGCACCGCCGCAAATCGGTTGCCAACGTGAAACGCGATCTGCCCGCCATTCTCGCCGACATCTCCAGCGGCAAAGGCTCGCGCTTGTTGCTGCTCTTCGGTGACGATCTGCAAGTCCAAGAAAACGCCAAGTCGGTGCTCGATCTAGTCGTGCCCGCGGAGCAGCGCGGTTTCAACTTCGAGCGTTTCGACGGCCGTGCCGCCTCCTGGGATCAAATCGAGGCCTCGCTGATGACGCCGCCGTTTTTTCCCGGCAAAAAATTACTCTGGGTGGAAAACGCGCCGTACTTTTTTTCTCGCGAGCAAAAGGGCGAGCTGGGCGAGAAAATTCTCGAACTGTGGCGCGATGGCAAGCGCGACGATGCCGTCAAGTTGATGATCGATCTGCTGGCAGTTGAAGGGTGGAGCCAAGACCAGTGGGAGCGCTTGGAACCAAACTCGGCAAAAGCGCTACTGGCGCTGCTCGACGCCGACGGCGGCGAGGCCCAAGACGAAGCCGAAGCGTTACTCACCTACGCCAAGAACCGCGACATCGATCTGAGTAAACGTAAGGGCAACCAAGGCCATCGCCTGGTTGAACTGCTCGATGCCGGATTGCCGGAGTGGACTTTCATGATCCTCACCGCGCTCCAAGTCGACCGGCGCACGCGGCTCTACAAACGCTTCGAAGAAATCGGCGCGGTGCTTTATGTCGGTTTGGAGCGCGACCGCAGCGGCAAGATCAGCCGGGACAGTTTGCTCGACTTCGTCAACCAGCGCTTGCGCCAAAGCGGCAAAACCGTCGAGCCCCAGGCGCGCGAGATGATTCTCTCCCGAGCGGGCGACGAGCTGCGCGGCTTACAACAGGAATTAGAAAAACTTGTGCTGTTTGTCGGCGAGCGGCCGGCAATTCGCGCCCAAGATGTCGAGGCGATTTTCGTCGATCATGGCGAGGGTTGGATCTTCGATCTCACCCGCGCTTTGGGTGAGCGCGACGCCGCCGGCGCGCTGGGGCAGTTAGCCCGGCTGCTAGCCCAAGGCGAGCATCCGCTGCGCTTGCTCGGCACGGTGGCCTCCGAGGTGCGCCGTTTGTTCGCCGCGCGTCAGTTGCTCGATAGCGATTTGGCGCGGCTGTGGAAACGGGGCATGACCTATCAGCAGTTTCAGCAATCCATATTGCCGCATAACCCGCCGGCGCTGACGCGCAATCCCTACGCCGATTACATGTGCTACCAAAGGGCCGAGCGCTTTTCTGCGACCGATCTGCACGGCTACATGGAAGGGTTGTTCGACGCCGATTGGCGTTTGAAATCGAGCGGCGGGCAGCCGCGCTTGGTGATGGAGAAGTTGATTCTCAACATGTGCTTGGCGGGAAGTTCGCGAAAACCGCCAGTGCGAGTTGCCAGATGATCGGCGCGGCGCTAGCGATGCTTGTGGCGCTGCTCAGCGTTTGCCCCACTGCGAGCGCCGCGGAAATGGTCGTGCAAGCCTGTTTCAGTCCCCAGGGAAAATGTTCGGCGCATATTCTCCGCGCCATCGAGCAAGCGCAAAAAGAATTGCTGGTGGCGGTCTACGCGTTTACCAACGATGATTTGGCAATTGCGTTGGTGCAGGCGAAAAAACGCGGCGTGGTGGTGCAAGTAGTCGTCGACCGCGAATTCGACGCCGCCAATGACAAATCCAAGAGCAAATTTATTGAAGGGCAAAAAATTCCCCTGCGCCGCCTGTCCGGTCTCAAAACCAAAATTTTCGAAAAAGATGCCGGCCTAATGCACCAAAAATTCGCCGTCATCGACCGGCGCATGGTGCTCACCGGATCGTACAATTGGACCCATTCCGCCGATAACTTTAACGACGAGAATCTGTTGCTGTTTCGCGACGCCGGGCCGCTGGCCGAGGAATACCGCAAGGCGTTTTTTCAGCTCTGGGAGCGCAAACTGTAATGGCCCGTTGGTTGGCGTCCACACTGGCGATCGCCGCGACCTTCACCGCCGGCATTTTCGCTCACATACTGTACCAACGTTGGAATCCGCCGGATGGTGCGATGACCGCGCCGCTGACGCGGCAGGCTTCGACCAACGGCTCTGCGCAGGCTTATCCGGTAAAGTTCTTGCCCTTGTCCGCGCTTGCCGAGGGCGAAGAAAAGGCGCTGGAGCTGCCCGTCATCGTCGCCCGCGACGTCGACAAGATTCGCAGCCTCGCCGGACGCCAGGCGCGGGTGCGCGGGCGGATCTTTCGCGTCGGCCATTCGGCCAAGAGCAATACTTATTTTCTCAACTTCGGCCCGACCCGCGAAGCGCTCACCGCGGTGATCTTCCCGAGCAGCGTCGAACTGTTCGAAAAAAATAAATTGGCGCCGAAAAATTATGAAAATAAAGAAGTAGAATTGACCGGACAGATCAAAGATCATCCTCAATACGGCTTGGAAATGATTCTTGAAAGTCCCCAGCAGATAAAAATCTTGCCGTGAGCAATTGGCTATTGGTGAAATTCCGGTAAAATGACCGCCATGGCTGAGCCGCTGAAAAGATGTATGGTCTGCGCCAAAACCGCCGATGTCCTCAAGGGCGGCATTTGCCAACCCTGCCAAGAGCGGATTCGCCGCGAAGCGATGGGCGAACAGGCTGGAGTCAGCGAGCGCGCCGAGCGCGAGATCGCGCACCACGGGGTTGCGCCGACGAAAAAATAATCGCCGCCAGCTTTTGCCGGCGTGCTGTCGGGCTTTTGTCTTTGCTACCCAATCAATTCGCCAAACGATGAGTTTTTAACTAGGCGCTCATGGCAGAACATGGTACTATTTTATTTTCCGATTATCCTATGCAGACGAAACGGTCTCAGCCACTAAGCCACCGGGAGGTTTGACGCTCTGCGCGCCTGGAAATGGAATGCCGCGGGTCTGATTGTAGCGGTTGTCGTTGTACTTGCCCTCTCGGTTCAACCGGCCTCAGCATTTGATCCTGACGAGAATCTCACCGCCCGCGCGGCGCTCCTGATGGACGCCGCCAACGGTAAAATCCTCTATCAAAAAGACGCCGATCTGCGTCTGCCGCCGGCGAGCACGACGAAAATCATGACCGCGATCGTGACTCTGGAAAGCGGTCACAAGCTCGGCGAATCTTTGACCGTCTCTAAAGACGCCACCCGGATGCCGCCGACCAAACTCTATCTGCGACCGGGTCAGACCATGACCATCGAAGAGCTGCTGTACGGTCTGATGTTGACGTCGGCCAACGACGCCGCGATTGTTCTCGCCGAAGGTCTCGGCGGTTCAGTGGAACACTTCACCGATTTGATGACCAAGAAGGCCCATGAGCTGGGGGCGACCAATTCCAACTTCACCAATCCCCACGGCCTGACGGCGGCGGATCACTATTCGACCGCGCGCGATCTGGCGTTGCTATTCCGCTACGCCATGCGCAACGCGCTGTTTCGTGAAATCGTCCAAACTAAATTCAGCTCGGTGAGCAGCACCGCGGTGGTCCGCAAAAAAGTCGTGCCGCGGCGGATCTCGGTGCGCAACCATAATCGGCTGCTGTGGGACTTCGACGGCGCCATCGGTGGCAAGACCGGTTACACGGTGGCGGCGCAAAAATGTTTCGTCGGCGCGGTGCAGCGTAACGGCGTGACCTTGATCGTGGCGATTTTAGGCGCGCGCGATCAATGGGGCGATACCAAAAGATTGCTGGAATACGGTTTCGACAACTACGAAACTCTCAAAACCGCGTCGCCGGCAGGGGGAAAAAGCGCGTCGCTGGAAGCGCCCTTAGCTACTTCGCGGGCCGAACGGCTGTCGGGCGCGATGATTCTGCCGCAGGAATTTCGCGCCAAGGCGCCGGACGCGCGCTGACCTTACCCGTCTTTCAGCCCACTCAAATTTCGATCACCATGCCATCCTCCGCGCACTTGACGCCGAGTTCATCGCGGCGGGCGAGCATTTCTTCGCCCAGGTGAGTGAGCAGCAGTTGGCGGCAGGTGAGGCGCGCCAGGTTGGCTTGCAGCGCTTTAAAATTGACATGCATGCCGGGTTGTTCGCGGTAAAACGAGCATTCGCAGAGAAAAGGTCGACGCCGCGAGCGCGCTCGATAAAGTCTTCGGTCCACAACGAGTCGCCGGAAAAAAGCACTTGTTTGCCGTCGCA
The DNA here is from genome assembly GCA_009692615.1 of Deltaproteobacteria bacterium. NCBI lineage: Bacteria > Pseudomonadati > Myxococcota > Myxococcia > Deltaproteobacteria bacterium. The sequence goes on from SHYW01000135.1 coordinate 4,612, forward strand.
AACGATTTTCAAGCCGAGAGAAATCTCGTCGCTTTGGTGCGCCACGCGAAAAGGGCGCACGTCGATGCCGGCAACCTCGGTCGGCTGATCGGGACTTAAAATCTGAAAGTCGACCGGTGGCAATTCTTTGTTCGCGCCGCCGCCATACATGATTTGCCAAAGGCCGCGAACTTTTTCTTCAGTTCTCGGCGGTCCGGCGATGATTATCGGGGTATTTTTGGGTTGGCGGTAAAGAAAGTCGATAAAGATAAACGGCAAGCCGGCAAAATGATCGCCGTGCAGATGGCTGAGAATGACCGCATCCAAGCGGCGCGGATCGAAGCCGGCGCGCTTCATCGCCAATAACGTCGTCGAACCGCAGTCGAGCAGAAACAGCCGATCGCTGGATTCGATCAGATAGCTGCTCTGGTGGCGCCCGCCGCTGCCGAAGGCGTCGCCGCAACCGAGGATGTGGAGTTTCATCATGGTCGCCGATGTTCGAGACGATTTCGTTAGCATCTTTATCGTTTTGCGGCGCCAAGTTGCAATGGCGGCAACGGCCCGTTTGGCCAATCGCTAAGTTGCTTTTTAGCCAACGTGCGACTAAGGTTGCGCTGTGGCAGTCTTCAAGCGTCCTTTCTTCACGACGTATACAACCAGCCTGTGGGTGCGCTTTCTGCGCTTCAGTTTGCAGTCGCATAAAAAACTCGAAGATGATTTGGCTAAGTTGGCGCTGACGCCGCCGCAATTTTACGTGTTGGCGACCATCGGTTATGCCGGCGGACTGCCCTTCGGCGAGATTGGCGCCAAGATGATGGTCACGGTGAGCAATCTGACCGGCATCGTCGATCGGCTCGAGGACAAAAAACTGGTAGTGCGTAAACGCGACGACAAAGACCGGCGCGTGGTGCACGTGATTCTCACGGAAAAAGGCGCCAAGATTTATCGCAGCACGATCCCGCTATTCGAGAAATGCGTCGCCGAGGTTTTTGTCGGTCTCAGTAACGCGGAACAAAAAGAACTCTCGGCGATTCTCCGCAAACTCAATCAACCGCGGGCGGCCCGTTGATCACGCGCAGATAAGCAAGAAAATATTCACCACGAAGGACACGAAGTTCGGAGTTTAAATCATCCGAACCCTTCGTGTCCTTTGTGCCTTTGTGGTGAATTTCGAAGTTCGGGTCTTTAGAGTGTGGTCGATTCAATTGCCGCGCCGATTGATTGACAGCGGATATTGGCGAGTTATAAATGGTTAACGTTTGAACCTTTCTCAGCAGCGCCAACTTCCGTGAACAAAGAAATCAAAAAACCGATTGGGCTAGAGCGAGTCAAGCGGTGGCTTTATGCCAAAGGACTCGACGAACGGAGCAGCGGCTGTGTGTTGTGCGGTTCCTGCTACGGCCATGGGCCGGCCAATCCGATGGAGGATGTGCCGGGGCCGAAAGAGAAATGTCCGCCCTACGAATATTATAAATTCCAGCGCCACACGCCGAAGTCTCGCTGGTTGATGGCGCAGCGGGTATTTCACGGTCTCGAGCCGATCACGCCGGAATTGAAAGAAGTGATCTACGCTTGCACCAGCTGTCTGATGTGCCAAGAACTGTGCGGCGTGCGCGGCGATGGCTACGGCCCTTGGGACATCACGACCGCCATGCGCGAGGAGATCACCGAAAAAGATGGACCGCTGCCGGTGCATCAGGCGATCTTCGACGGCTTGCGCCAACATGACAACCCTTTTGCCCAGCCCAAGTTGGCGCGCGGCGCATGGGCCGAAGGCTTGGGATTGACGACGCTTGGGAATTCCACGGCGACGACGTTGCTGTTTGCCGGCTGTTCGGCGGATCGCGCCAGTGGCAAGAGCGGCGCGATTTCCCTCGCCAAGTTGATGCAAAAGGCCGGGGACGAGTTTGCGATTCTCGGCGACCAAGAAAAATGCTGCGGGCTTTATGCCTTCGATATCGGTTTTCGCCGCGAGTACGAACGGCTCAAGGACGACAATTTAGCCACGCTCAAGCATCACGGGATCAAAAATGTTGTCGTCGCGTGCGGCAGTTGCCAGAGAATCTGGCGCGAATATACCAAGGAAGCCGGCGTCGATCTAAATGTGCTTCACGGCGTTGAATACGTCGCGCGCGCAATCGCCGATGGCAAGCTCAAGTTCACCAAGCCGATCGATAAAAAAATCACCTATCACGACTCTTGCCATCTCGGCCGCGGTTGCGGCGTTTACGCTGCGCCGCGGGAAATCTTGCGGGCGATTCCGGCCGTCGAAATCGTCGAGATGGCGCGGAGCGAACGTTGGTCGTGGTGCTGCGGCGGCGGCGGCGGCGCCCCCGAAGCCGATCCGCAGATGGCGCAATGGAACGCCGCGGAGCGCATGCGTGAGGCGACCGAAACCGGCGCCGAGTTGGTTCTCACTTCCAGCGCCCTGTGCCAGCGCTCGTTTGCCGAATTGCCGCAAGCCGGATTGCCGGTGCAAGATTTACTCGAGTTCGCGGCGCAGGCGATTTAGTCATGCTCAAAGAAGCCCACTTCACGCCCCAACGAATGCTCAGCATGCTCGGCCTCAAGGGCGATTCGCTGGGCCCCATCGCGCTGGTGCCGGGACCGAAAGAGCGCAGTGAGATGATGCTCAAGCTCTTGGAGCAGCCGCAAAGGAGTTTTACGTTTCTCGACTACGAAATGCACACCGGCACGCTCGACGGTAAGCGCGTCAGTATCGGTAACGGCGGCCGCTACGCGCCGGACACGGCGATCACCACCGAGATTCTCTGCGCCGCCGGCGCGGAGTCTTTGATTCGCGTCGGCAGTTGCGGTTCGCTGCAAGAGCATGTCAAGATCGGCGATCTGGTGATCGTCACCGGCGCCCTGCGTGGCGACGGCACGTCGCGTTACTACGTCGCGGAAAATTTTTCCACGGTGGCCCATGGCGACATCGTCAATGCGCTTAAGCGCGCCGCCGACGATTTAAAGGTGCGCTACCATTTGGGTTGGATCTTCACCACCGATGCCTTGTTTCAGGAGACGCCGGAGCTGATTGACCAATTGAATCAACAAAATGTTTCGAGCATCGACATGGTGACGTCGACTTTTTTGACCATCGCCCATGTGCGCGGCAAAAAGGCCGGCGCGGTGCTGTCGGTGTCGGATGAATGTTTGCACGGCAAGTTCGGCTTTCGCGATCCGGCGTTTTTTGAAGCCGAGCAGAAAACCATCGATGTGGCGCGCCAAGCCGTGCGCTATTTATAGCGCCATTTGTCAATTCGCAATAAAATCATGAGTGTCGTCGAAAGCCCGCTGTTCGAACCCGTGCACTGGCAAGGCGCGGGTTTTGAAATCCTCGACGAAATCCAAGTTCCCAACAAGCTCGAATACATTCAGGTCAGCGAAGTCGCTCAGGCGCTTGACGCCGTGCGCGAGATGAAGACGCGAGCCTTCGGCCAGGTGCTGACGTTTCTTTACAGCGGCGCTTTGCTCGCCGAGGGACATGCCGGCAAACAAGCCGAACCGCTGCGCGAGCAATTAGCCCAAATGACGCAAAAGTTTTGCGACGCCCGGCCGACCTTCGATTTTCGCGGCCTGGGTTTTTTCTTCCAGGAATGGTTCAAGACCTTACCTGACGGCGCCGCACCCGGCCAATTCATCGCCCAGCAGGCGCGCGCCTTGGGCCAGCAGATTGTCGCCGCCCGCAGTGCTCGAGCGCGCCGCGCCGCGGCGCTGTTGCCTAATGCCACTCGGCTGCTGACCCACTGCAATGTCAGCGGCGAGCTGGTCGCGGTGGCGCGTTACTGCCGAGAGTTGGGCAAGGAAATTTCCGTGATCGCCACCGAGACGCGTCCCTACTTGCAAGGCGCGCGCTTGACGACCTGGGAGCTGGCGCAAGCGGGAGTCGAGGTATCGTTGATCGTCGACGGCGCGGTGGCGCAGGTGATGGCCAAGGGCGCGGTCAACGCGGTGATCGTCGGCGCCGATCGAATCGCGCGCGACGGCGACGTGATCAACAAGATCGGCACCTATCCGATCGCGCGCTTGGCCCATGAATATGGGGTGCCGTTTTACGCCCTGGTGCAAGATCCGCACGGTCTCGAATGCGGCGGCGATGTCGAGATCGAAGAGCGGCCGGCGCGGGAGTTATTGCAGTTTGCTGGGCAGCCGTTGGTTGCCGATTCCAATGCTGCGCTGATGACGCGCTATCCGTCGTTCGATGTCACGCCGGCGGAGTTTATTACCCAGTTGATCGGCTTTGACGGTGTCTACACGCCGGAATCTTTCCGGCAGAAATATCAAGCGAAAAACGCCCCCGCAAAGGCCGGGGTGGTAGACAACGCCAAGTATCTCTTGGTCTACGGCGTACCGCCGGCAAATCAGTATGCATTCTTGATCAGCGCGCTCAAAGCGGAGCGGGCCGAGAGCATCTTAGTTGCAGAAATGCGGCCGCAACTTTTGGGCGCCCAGGTGGTCGCCCGCGAATTGCTTCAGCGCAACGCGCCGACGACTTTGATTTCCGACAACATGATGGGGACGCTGTTCGCCCACGGCGAGATTAAAAAGCTTTGCCTGTTCTACAGTGACTTTGCCGAGCTAGGGCCGGTGGGGATTTGCGGTTCATTGCTCGCCGTGCAGTTGGCGCGCTTGCACGGTGTTCCCGTGGAACTGTTTAGCGGCGGGCCGGTGAATTTCCAAAGCACCGACCAGGACGCGTCGACGTTCATGGGCAAGCCGATTTGTCCGGCCGGTGTGACGCTTTATCCGATCGAAGCGGAAATTGTTCCCTGGGCGTTATTCAAGTAAATAGGTTGTGACGTGGCTAAACTTGAAAGTGACATGATGCGCTGGGGCAAGCTGATGTTTGAGCGGCGGCTGATCAGCGGCTGGGGCGGCAATCTCAGTTGCCGTACCGATAAGAATAATTATTTGATCACCGGCCAGCACGCGGCGCTGGCGTTTCTCACGGTGAAAGATCTGGTCAAGATCGACGCCAAGGGTAAGCCACTAAAGCCGAAGCAGAAAGCGTCGAGCGAGACGCCGATGCATCTGGCGGTTTACGCCGGCACCGACGCCCAAGCGATCGTTCACGTCCACCCGCCGATGGTGCTGGCGTTTTCGCTGAGCCACGACAGCTTCGTGCCAGTAAGCTATGAGGAAAAATATACCATCGGCGAAGTGCCGATCATCGCGCAGGACACGCCGACGGTGACCAAGCCAGAAAAACTGGTCGAAGCGCTCAAGTATAGTCCGGTGGCGATCATCAAAGGCCACGGCACCGTCGCCATCGGCAAGACTTTTCAAGAAGCGTTTCTATTTACCGATCTGCTCGAAGAAGCGGTGCATTGCCAATTTTTTAAAGACGGTGGGTCACCAGGCCGCGTGGTTGCAGATTCACCATCGAAAAAAACCTCGCCGACCGGCGCCGGCCGGTGTTACGAATTGTTCTCCAAAGAACATATGAGCGCGCTGGTTGCGGCCGCCAACGGCGACGGCGAGTTTCGCCAGTTTGGCAGCGATACCGCTTTGACGACCTCGCTAACGCTGCATCTTGATGAAAGCGACGCGGCCTGGACGGTGAAATTCGTCGCCGGAGAAATTACCGAACTGACGGAAAGTAACGACGGCGTATTTCAGATCAGCGGTCAAGCGCAGTGGTGGAGCGCCGTGTTCAGCAACAAGATCGACGCATTCTTAGCTACTCAGCAGGGCAAGTTGAAACTCAAGCGCGGCGAGCTGGCGCAGCTGTCGCGCTGGTACAAACCATTTCAGAGGGCGTTCACGTTATGGCAAACGATACCGATTCAGTAGGTTTTTACGCGGCCGCGGTTTTGGCCGAGACCGCCGCGCGCCAAGCGCAGAAGACCGCGATCATCACCAAGGACGAAGAGCTAACTTTCGGCGCGCTCAACCAGCGCGTGCTAGCGCTCGCCGGCCATTTGCAGCAAGAGGGCATTCGCCGGGGCGATCGGGTCGGCTTGCTTTTACCAAACTCGACGGCGATTCCGCTGAGCTATTTCGCCACCCAGAAGATTGGCGCGGTGACGGTGATTCTCGACGCGCGCTTGAAGGGCAAAGAGCTAGAAGGTGTGTTGAAAGATGCCGATCTAAAACTGTTGATCGTCCATCAGCAGCTCTACGGCGAAGTGGAAGAGGTTTTTAAATCGTTGGCGCCGATTGCAGTCTGGCTCGCCGGCGGCGACGGCGAGCGCAGTTTTGAAAAGCGTTTCGCCGCCACCGCCGGCGAGCTAACGCCGGTGCAATTCAATCCCGGTGACGACGCCTTGATTCTCTACACTTCGGGAACTACCGGCGAGCCTAAGGGCGTGGTGCTGAGCTATGTCAATTTAGTCCAGTACCCGGCGCTCATGGGCGAGATGAAGATCACCGACGGGTCGACTATCCGCGGCTGCATCTTGCCGATGTCGCACATCGTCGGTCCGGTGGTGTGCAACGAATTGGCCGAAAAAGGTTACACCCTGGTGATCTTCGATCAAATCAATCCGGTGACCTTGCTCGAAGGCATTCAAAAATACCGCGTCAATGTTTTCGAGAGCGTGCCGATTGTCTTTCAACTGCTGCTCGGGGTGAAAAATCTTTCTAGCTACGACACCAGCAGCATGAAGATCGCGGCGATGATGGGCACGAGCATTCCCATGCCTTTGCTGCGCGCGTTCCAAGCGGCGCAACCGCATATAAAAGTGATCCAAGGCTACGGTCTGACCGAAACCTCGCCGATGATTACACTGGTCGAGCCGGAAAAAGCTCAAGCCAAGATCGGCAGCATCGGCCGCGCCGTGCCGCGGGTCGAAGTGAAGATCGTCGACGAGAACGACCAGGAAGTTGCGCTCGGTGAAGCCGGTGAGATTATCACCCGCGGACCGCATGTCATGAAAGGTTACTTTCGCCGGCCCGACGCTACGGTGCAGCGGATTCGCAACGGTTGGCTCTACACCGGCGACGTCGGCAAGGTCGAAGCGGATGGTTATTACTATCATCTCGGCCGACGCGACGACATGATCATCACCGGCGGCTTGAACGTTTATCCTGCTGAAGTCGAGAACATGATTTACACTTACCCCGGCGTGCAGGAAAATATTGTCTTCGCGATCCCCGACCCCAAACGCGGCCAAGTCATTGGCGCCGCCATCGTGGCGCGGCCGGGGAGCGTGGTTGTCGAGAAAGAGTTGCTGACGTTTCTGCGCGCCAATCTCGCCAACTTCAAAGTACCCGACAAGATAGTCATTCGCGAATCGCTGCCACGCACGTCGTCGGGCAAGACGATCCGCGATGCCGAGACGCTGTTGGGGAGTTGATTCGATTTAGTTCGAAAGGCAACGCCCCCACCTTCATCCTCCCCCGCTCGCGGGGGAGGAAAGAGGAGGAGGAGAATTGGCCGCAAAGAACGCAAAAAAAGATTTGGAAAAGGTAGGGGCGGGTTTTAAACCCGCTTTCTTGTCGAAGCGCGCCGAATGAAAAAAACGAAGACCAAGATCGTTGACGGCGGCGAAGAGCTGCTGGCGACGTTCAAGAGCGCGGCCGGCATCATTCTCGCCGTCACCGAGAACCGCAACTGGATCGAAGTTTTTTTCGACGGCGTGATCATGCACACCGAGACGGTCAATTTGCCGGCGGGCAAGCTGTTCAACATCTACGTCGAAGAGATCGCCCACAAGACGACGATCTACGAGCATCCGCGGACGATGATTTATTTCACCGGACCCTACGATCTGCGCGTGACGCGCGAAGGCGAGCGGGTGATTGTCAGCGGCACACCCAACGCGCGCGAAAGAGCACTATGATCACAGAGTAAGGAAATCGGAGTCGGAGATTTGGCCGCAAAGAACGCAAAAGACACAAAAAATGAATTGGGATTTGTAGGGGCGGGTTTGAAACCCGCCCTCTTGGCTTATGGCAATCTGGCCGGCATCACCAGCGGAACTTCCGGCGCTTAATCGCACTGTCCATGTTTGGGCCGTGCGGTTGGATGATGCCAGCGTCGATCTCGATGACGGACGGGAATTGCTCTCGCCGGACGAGCAGGAACGTGCGGCTCGCTTTCACTTCGAACAGCACCGGCGGCGCTATTTAACTGCGCATATCGCGCTACATCGGATTCTCAGCCGCTATTTGCCAATTGAACCAGCACAACTGTATTTCGAACTTGGCAGCAATGGTAAGCCCAAGCTACCAGCGGCATTGGCGCCGAGAGGCATCGAGTTCAATCTTTCCCATTCCAACGAAATGGCGTTGCTCGCCATTTGCGCTGATCGAGAGGTCGTGTCAATGGCGGAGAGAAAATGTGCCAGATAGCGGCGCAATAGTGTACCAGTCAGGTTAAGAGAAAAGGGCTTTGAAGCCCCTGGGGTTTATTGTTGAGCTGGCACGTCGATTTAGATTTTGGTGTTGGGTTCTCCTTCGGTTGGCA